>JAZLIA010000115.1:0-9722 GCA_045617125.1 Clostridia bacterium
CCCTTGAGATAGAAATAACTCTCTTGTTCTGCCCATTTGTAAGACTTAGTTCCGGTTCGTTCTGAAGCTCGTTAGGACTGGAAGTTAACTTTTCACTTCAGCTATATATATGGAATCCTTCTGAAAAAGAAAAACCGAAAAATTTGCTGTGCGTGATGTGTTCCCAGCATGAGAAAATGGTGTTATAATAAAAATGGCTGTCCGTATGCCTTCACGTTTTTACCGGGCAGCGCAAATACAGTCAAGGAGCGCTCCTTCTTATTTTTGCTGATGAGACGGGGCGGGAAAAACCATTTCATGCAGATGACCACGCAGGAGACCCGTTGGAATAAAAAGAAGATCGCGCTGTTTTCCGCTCTGGCCGTGCTGGCGGTGCTGGGCCTGGTGCTCATTACCCGCAGCCTGGGCGTGGGCCTTCGCAAGGCGGGGGTGACGCACCTGAGGTGCACCGCGGTGCAGGATGTGACGCCCTTCGGGCAGGATCTGCTCTATTATGACGGAACCACCCTTTTCTGCTTAAACAGCAAGGGAAATGAGCTGTGGAATTACACATTGGGCAGCAATGCCCGTTTTGACGCCGGCAGCCGCTATGTGGTGGCCTGGGCGGGCAGCAAGCTGGTGATCCTTTCCCGGAACGGAACGGCCACCTACGACAGCCAGCTCAGTGAGCCCATCCTGTTTTGCCGGGCAGGCGAAAAGTACGTGGCCCTGGTGCTGGGGCAGAACGTAAGTCCCAAGCTTGTGGTGAAGGACCTGCAGGGCATCACGGTGGACAGCGAATCCACCGCCTATGAGGATATGATCATTCTGGATATGGGCTTTTTCTCCTCCGGGGAATATTTGTGGACCACCTGTCTGGATGTTTACGGCTCTGTGCCCGGCACCACGCTCAACACCTTCAAGGTGGCGCAGATGAACACCGGTGAGGTTTCTCTGGGAGAAAATCTGATCTATCGGGTGCTCTATTCCGGCACGAAGCTTTCGGTCCTGTCCACCCGGCAGCTTCGGCAGTATGATTACCGCGGCACGCTGGATGAAGCAGCCACACGCCTGGTTTACGGCTGGCAGCTGATCTATGATCATGTGGGCTCCGGAGAAGCACAGCTGCTTTTCGGCCGTGCCGACCAGACCGATGATATGAACGCGCTGACCGATCTTCGCTATCTTTGCGGCAAGGAGGACAAACGCTTCACCTTGCCCAACACCTGTGTGGGCGCGGCCATTTTTAACAACCGGGTGTATGCCTTCAGTGAAAAAACGCTTTATCGGGCCGATCTGGGTTCCCAGCGCTTTTCTGCGGTGAACCTGGGTGTGGGCGACGGTGTAACGGGCTATATCGGCTGTCTGGAGGGCGGCGTGGCGCTGCTTGCCTCCGGCATGGATGTTTACGCGGTGACCCTGCCGTGAAGGGCATAGGGCTGTATATTCACGTTCCTTTTTGCGTGCGCAAGTGTTTTTACTGCGATTTTTGCTCCTACCCGCATATGGAAGCCCTTTTTGATGCCTATGTGGATCGGGTCCTAAACGAGATGCGGGCTTTTCCGGGCGAATATGAGGTGAATTCGTTCTTTGTGGGCGGGGGCACTCCGTCGATTCTGCCCCCGATCCTGATGGATCGGCTGCTTTCAGGGGTGAGGGAGCGTTTTCCCTTTTCGCGTTCCGCCGAGTGTACGGTGGAAATGAATCCCGGCACGGTGACAGAGAAATTGCTTTCGGTGCTTTCCTCCCGGGGGATCAACCGGGTGTCAATAGGGGTGCAGGCGCTTCAGGACCCTTTGCTTTTCTCGCTTGGCCGTATCCACACGGCGGAGAAGGCGCTTTCCACTCTGGAAATGGTGAAGCGCGCGGGCTTTCACGAGATCAACTGCGATGTGATGACCGAGCTTCCGGGTCAGACTGCGCAGGACCTGCGTTTCACCCTGCGCACCCTCCTTTCAGGCGGGATCACCCATCTTTCCTGCTATGCGCTGATTCCCGAGGAGCATACGCCTCTTGGGGAGCAGATCCTGAACGGAAAGGTTAAAAAGCCCCCGGAGGAAGAAATGGAGCGCATGGACGAGGCGCTACGGGAGGAAACGGCCCGCTTTGGTTTTTTACGATACGAGATCAGCAATTATGCCCTTCCCGGCCATGAATGCCGTCACAACCGGGATTGCTGGCGGCGCAGGGAGTATCTGGGCTTTGGCTGTGCCGCCGCAGGCTTTGTGAACGGCATCCGATACGTGAACTGCCGTGATCTTCAGGGCTATCTTCAGGGGGAGCCTCCCGAAACGCAGACGATCTCCCCTCAGGAAGCAAGGTTTGAAAGCGTGATGCTGGGCCTTCGCATGCTGGAGGGGGTGGACCTGGCCGCTTTTGAAAAGATGCACGGCCTCACTTTGGAGGAGGCCTTCGGCGAGCGGCTCTATTTGCCGGTAAAGCAGGGGCTGGCGGAGTGGGCGGAGGGTCACTACCGTTTGACAGGCCGGGGGCTGGACCTGCAAAATTCCGTTCTTCTCACGCTGATGGGAACAGAAAGCTGATCCTGTGCGTTTTATGGGAGTACAAAGCTTCCCGGTTTACCGTGGTTGGAGGTTATGCTTATGACGATGATGAGAAAAAGCGTCCGTGCCATTCTGGTTTTGTCGCTGGCTGTGCTTATGCTGTTATCTCCCGCCCTTGCGGAGGAATTTGTCTGCGTGCGCGACACGGGCTCGCTCAACGTGCGCCTGGGGCCGGATACCACCTATTCCAAGCTGGGTTATCTTACCCGCGGCCAGTGGGTGGAGGTGATCGGGGAAAGCGGAAACTGGTATTATGTGCGTTCTCTGGACGGCAGGCTGGAGGGGTATGCCAGCAAGAATTTTCTTTCCCGGGGGTCTTCCGGGGTCTCCGGCACCGGGGTGGTAAAAAACCCGGTATCCACGCAGTTTCTCAACCTGCGGCAGTTTCCCTCCCTTTTGGCGCCGGTGCTGGGAATTTATTATAACGGCACGGTCTTTACCGTGCTGGAAGATCTGGGCGATTGGGTGCATGTGAACGTGAATGGCATGCAGGGCTATTTTTCCACGGCATATGTGTCGCTGCAGGGTGGCGGCACTGCGGCCTGGGTGCGCACGCCAAACGGCGGCAATGTCAATCTGCGTTCCGGCCCTTCCACCTCCTATTCTGTGGTAGGCAGCGCTTCGAATGGCAGCCGCATCAAGGTGCTGCAGCAGGGGACGGGCTTTTCCCGCGTGAGCGTTGGGGAAAGAACGGGTTTCCTTTCCAATCAGTATATTTCCGATTCCTCCTCTTCTCCCGTCAAGCCGCTTCCCCCGGTCACGGATCAGGGCTATTGCATTGTACGCAATTCCTATTCCTCCTATGTGAACCTGCGCGCCTCCGCGTCCACCGAGGCGAAGGTGCTGGAAAAGGGAATGAACGGCACCCGCTACACGATGATCACCGCGGGCTCGGAATGGTGCAGGGTGCTGAACCCGTCCACCGGCCGTGAGGGTTATATGATGACCCGTTATCTTGAGCTTCACGACTGTGCGCCCTACCGCACGGTGAAAAACGGTAATTCCTATGTGAATCTCCGTTCTGGCTCAAGCAAGAACACCCGCGTGCTTCTGCAGGTGCCCTCCGGCGCTGTGGTCACGGTGATCTCTCCGGGCAGCACCTGGTGCCGCGTTTCCTACAGCGGCCGCACCGGCTATATGATGACCTCATTCCTCAAATAAAAAAGGAGAACCTGTTATGGAATATATCGAACTTACGGTAAGCACCACATCGGAGGGAGCGGAAACGGTATCCGACTTGATGATGGATCTGGGCGCTCTGGGCACGCAGATCCTGGACAGGGCCGATCTTCCCGACCCTGCCAAGCCCACCGCCAACTGGGAGCTGATGGATCAGAGCGTGATCGATCAGATGCCCGAGGACGTGCAGGTGAAGGTGTGGTTTGAAATGAACGAGCAGCTGCGCTCCATCCTGGATAAAATGAATGCCGCACTGCAGAAGCTGAAAGCGTCGGGACAGGATGCGGGAACCCTTGCGGTTTCCTCCCAGCAGGTGGAGAGCCGGGATTGGAGCGAATGCTGGAAGCAGTATTACAAGCCCTTCCGTTTGGGAAAGCATCTGGTGATCCGTCCCAGCTGGGAAATGTGGGAGGAGCAGCCGGGGGACATCGTGATCGAGCTGGACCCCGGCATGGCTTTCGGCACCGGCACGCATGAAACCACCGCGATGTGCACCGAAATGATCGAACAGTATTATCACACCGGAAAAATGCTGGATGTGGGCACCGGCAGCGGCATCCTGGCCATAGCGGCGGCGCGCTTGGGCGCGCAGAATGTTCTTGCTGTGGATATTGATCCCGATGCTGTGCGCGTTGCGCAGGAAAATGTGGAGCGCTGCGGGGTGGAAGCTCAAGTGCGCGTGCGGGAAGGCGATCTGCTGCAGGGCCTGAACGAGGTGTTTGATTTTGCGGTGGCCAACATTCTGGCCCCGGTTATCTGCATGCTTGCAAAACCGCTTAAAGATCATCTGCGTCCGGGCGGGCTGTTCATCTGCTCCGGCATCATTGCCGAGGCGGAAAAGGATGTGCAGGATGCGCTTTTGAGCGCGGGCTACGAAATTCTGGAAGTGCGCCATAAGGGCGATTGGGTGGCTTTTGCCGCCCGGAGGTGACGTGTGCCCCGTTTTTTTGCTGAATCGCTTTCCGGCTGTGACGCCTTTCTTTCTCCCGAGGAAGCGCATCATGCACAGAAGGTGCTGCGCCTGAGGGATGGGGATGCCTGCCAGATCATTTTTGACGGCCGTCTTTACGCGGGCGTCTTTTCGGATGCCGGGCAGGGCCGGGTCACGGTGACGCAGCCGCCCCTGCCTTCACCGGAGCCTACGGTGAGATTCACCCTCTATCAGGGTATTCCCAAAGGGGACAAAATGGATATGATCTGCCAAAAATGCACAGAGGCGGGAGTGAGCCGTATCGTGCCGGTGCAGATGAAACGGTGCGTGGCTGAGGTGCGAGGCGCGGATGCCGAAAAAAAGCGCCAGCGCTGGCAGCGCATCGTTATGGAGGCGGCCAAGCAATCCGGCCGGGCGGTGGTGCCCGAGGTGTGTTTGCCCGTTTCCTTTGATGAAATGCTGCGTGCTCTGCCCGATCACGCCCTTTCTCTGGTGCCCTGGGAGGATGCGCGGGGGCAAAGCGTGCGTACTGCCTTTATGGGGCAAAACGATGTGGCGGCGGTGATCGGCCCGGAGGGGGGCATTGCCCCGGAGGAGATTGCGCGTATGCCTGCCCTGCCTGTCACTCTGGGTCCCCGTATTTTCCGAACCGAGACCGCGGGGCTTGCAGCCCTGATCGAGATCATGTGTCTTTCCGGTAATATGGATTGATCTTTCCGGGAGGTTTTTATGCCCACCGTTGCGTTTCATACGCTTGGCTGCAAGGTGAACCAATATGACAGCCAGGCGATGCTGGAAATTTTTCTTTCGGCCGGTTACACCGCGGCGCCTTTTGACGAACCAGCGGATGTGTATGTGATCAACACCTGCACGGTGACCGGCACAGGCGATAAAAAAAGCCTGCAGGAGGTGCGCCGGGCGCAGAAGCGCAATCCTCTGGCGCAGGTGATCATTGCCGGGTGTCTTGCCCAGCGGGACGGCGAAAAGCTGCTTTCCACCGGGGCGCGGCTCATTCTTGGCAACAGCCGCCGGGGCGAGGTGGTGTCGCTGCTTCATGAGGCGATGGAAAAGGGGGAGCAGATCTGTGCTGTGCAGGATATTCTGCGCGCCCCCTATGAGCCCCTGTTCATTACCGCGCAGGAGGGCCACACCCGTGCGGTGCTTAAGATCCAGGAAGGCTGCGACCGCTATTGCACCTACTGCATCATTCCCTCCGTGCGGGGCGGCATCCGCTCCCGCCCTGTGCAGGATATCCGCACCGAAGCGCTTTCTCTGGCGGCTGCCGGTTTTCAGGAATTGGTGCTTACCGGCATCCATTTGACTAGCTATGGGCGGGACCTTCAGGGGGAAACGCTTCTGGATGCCGTGCGTGCCTGCGCGGTACCAGGGGTGAAGCGCATCCGCCTGGGCTCGCTGGAACCGGTGATCGCCACGGAACAGTTTGCCCGTGAGCTGAGCCTTGTGTCGGGCGTGTGCCCCCAGTTCCATCTGGCGCTGCAGTCGGGGTCCGATCGCATTCTTTCCCTGATGCGCCGCCGTTACACCACGCAGGAGTTTGCCGCCGCGGCGGAAAACCTGCGCCGCTTTTTTCCGGGCTGTGCCCTTACCACTGATGTGATCTGCGGCTTTCCCGGTGAAACGGAGCAGGATTTTTCAGAAACGCTGGCTTTCTGCGAAAAGATCGGCTTTTCCCGCATGCACGTGTTTCCCTACAGCAGGCGGGAGGGCACCCGGGCCGCGCTCATGCCCGGTCAGCTTACCCGCGCTGTGAAGGAGGAACGCACACGGCGGCTTATTCAGCTGGGCCGGGAGCTGGCCTTATGCTATCACCGGTCGCTTCTTGGCACAGTTCAGGAAATCCCCGTGGAGGAGAATGGCTGCGGCTATACTGCCAATTATGTCACATGCTTTGTGCCGGGCACGCTTCCCGGCGAGCTGGTGCGGGCCCGCATCACCGGCTGTGATGCCGAGGGCCTTACCGGCGAAAGAATAGCCGACCTGTGATGTTCACCGGCGCTGATGCCGGAATTGAGGATGATAAAGGAGAAAAACAAAATGAACGATTGTCTGTTTTGCAAAATTGCGGCGGGGGAGATCCCTTCC
Source organism: Clostridia bacterium (assembly GCA_045617125.1). Taxonomy (GTDB): domain Bacteria; phylum Bacillota; class Clostridia; order Christensenellales; family Aristaeellaceae; genus ZC3RG03. The sequence goes on from JAZLIA010000115.1 coordinate 6,757, forward strand.
GCCAAGGTGTATGAGGATGAATACTGCTATGCCTTTCGGGATATCCATCCCCAGACCCCTGTGCATGTATTGGTGATCCCCAAGACCCATGTTTCTTCCATTGCCGAAGCAGCGCTCCTTCAGGATGAGGCGCTTTCCGCCTGTGTGAAGGCCATCCCTGTGATCGCCGAGCAGGAGGGCCTCACCGGCGGCTTCCGCGTGGTGAGCAACTGCGGCCCGGATGCCTGCCAGAGCGTGCCGCACCTGCATTTCCACATTCTGGGCGGACGAAAGATGGAAGACAGCATGGCTTGAAAAACTTATGCGGAAAGAGCTTCCTGTTTCGGGTAGAAATGGGAAATTGCTTTCATGTTCAGTTTTGAGTCAGTCATGACGGTCAACACCAGAGAGTGTCGGCATCCTGCGGGAGCCGACCTTCTTTTTATTTACGGGCCTTTGGTTTTAATAAAAAGTTATTTTTTGTCATCTATTTTTTATAAACCGGTCATTATAGTTCGTCTGGGATGTGTTATACTATAAAATATAGTTGTTTATACATTTTGGTTATGCGAGCAAAGCAGGAGCATGGCGTGTGCTGACTGAAGGAAACAAATGAATGGGTGCGTGAGAAAATGATCATTTCAACATGGTCATGAATATAAGGGGGGCATCATGGTGAAAATGAAAAAACGGTTTTTATTCCTGGCTGGGGCAGCGCTGCTTGCACTGTGTCTGTGCCTGCCTGTGCTGGCAGAGGAAACGCCCTGCGAGCATGACTGGCAGTTTTCCTACACTCAGGCGGCAACCTGTCTATATGAAGGCTGTGATGTTTATGAATGCGCAAAATGCGGTGCAATAGAACCCCGCAACCCGGTTCCGATGATCACTTCCCATACTGCACCGGATTGGGAGGATTATGAGGATTGCCGGGGATACGGTCCCCGACGCTATTGCTCCATCTGTGATACAGCCATTTATGGAGAGAATTATGTGTTCTATGAAAAGCCGCAGCATGAGTATGACGAAAGCACCATTGTTATTAATCAGGATGCTACCTGTTTATGGGAAGGCTTTGGTTATGCGGAATGTATTTATTGTGGTGAAATGGTAGAGATAATCATACCGAAGATTACTACACATACGCCTCCTGAGTTTACTTACCAGGAAAATTGCTATGGCAAGGGTTATATGCGTGAATGTAATATTTGTGGCTGGGTAGAACATGGGGAAGAATGGGAATTCTACGATAATGAAGATGAGTATAGCCATAAACCACAACATATCTATGATGAAAGAAATATTCTTGGACATCACACAGCCAGTTGTTTGTCAGAGGGTTATGATGCAGTAGCATGTACCCGTTGTCATGAGATTGTGCTAATTAACATTGTGCCTGTGATCACTACTCATGATGTACCTGAATGGAAAGATGTTGAAGACTGCTATGGCAAGGGTAAAGCGCGTTATTGTACTATTTGTGATGATTTGGAATATAGTTGGGATTATGAGTGGTATGCTGAGCCGCAGCATGTATATGATGAAAACGCTGTTGTAGACCACCGGGATGCCACCTGCATTCAGGGAGGCTGCGATTATGTGGAATGCATCCGCTGCGGGAAATGGGTGGAGATTCACATAACTCCGATGATCACCGATCATACCCCTCCTGAATTTACCTACCAGGAAACCTGCTACGGTAAGGGACATGCGCGGGAATGTGCTGAATGCGGCTGGTGGCAGGGTGATGAGGATTGGGAAAATTATGATGAGCCGCAGCATGAGTACGACGAGAGTGTTATAGTGGAACACCGGGATGCCACCTGTATGTGGGAAGGCTGCGATTATGTGGAATGTACCCGCTGCGGGAACTGGATAGAGATCAATGTTACTACGAAGATCACCTCTCACGCGGTCCCCGAATTTGAATATAAAGAAACCTGCTACGGTAAGGGAAATATACGGGAATGTTTCATCTGCGGTTGCGGTGAGTTTGGTGAAGAATGGATAGATTATGAAGAGCCGCAGCATGTATATGATGAAAACATTGTTGTAGTCCACCGGAATGCCAGCTGCATGTGGGAAGGCTGCGATTATGTTGAATGCATCCGCTGCGAGGCCTGGATAGAGATCAATGTTACCCCGAAGATCACATCTCACATGGTTCCTGGATGGAAATATGAAGAGGATTGCTACGGTAAAGGACATGTGCGTCATTGCGAAGTTTGTGATGCCTGGGAATTTGATGAGGATTATGAGTGGTACGAAGAGCCGCAACATGAGTATGACGAGAGCGCTATTGTAGACCAACGGGATGCCACCTGTATGTGGGAAGGCTGCGATTATGTGGAATGCACCCGCTGCGGGGAATGGTTGGAGATCCATATTGAACCGGTGATCACCGGCCATGATGTTCCCGAATGGAAAAATGAAGACAGATGCTATGGCAAGGGAAATGTACGTTATTGTGCCGTTTGTGACGCCTGCCAATATGATGCGGATTATGAGCGGTATGAAGAGCCGCAGCATGTTTACAACAAAGATGAAATTGTGGACCATCGTGATGCCACCTGTATGGGCTATGGATGGGACAGCGTGTTCTGCACCCGCTGCGATGATGTGGTAGAAATCAACATTGTGCCTGTGATCACCACCCATGATGTTCCCGAATGGGAATATGAGGATGGCTGCTATGGCAAGGGAGATGCGCGTTATTGTGAAATCTGCGATGAAACGGAATATGATGTGGATTATGAGTGGTATGAAGAACCGCAGCATATGTTTGAATTTGATCATCATGAAATGCAGGTAGGAGACATTTACATCTGCACCCGCTGCAAGGAGGAAAAGACCGTGGAAGCGCCCGATCCTACTCCGGTTCCCACTCCTGTACCTACAGCGGAACCCACTCCGGTTCCCACTCCCGTACCTACAGCGGAACCCACTCCTGCACCTACAGCGGAACCCACTCCGGTTCCCACTCCCGTACC
>JAZLIA010000116.1:0-48822 GCA_045617125.1 Clostridia bacterium
GTAACAGTCGCATATAACTTTTCATAAAAATCCTTTGGGATATCAAATCTAAAAGAAACATTGGCAGATTCTCCAACAGCAATTTTCACAGGCTTGGTTGACCACATGATCATATTGCCGTTTTCATCAATTTGTCCGGGGTTTTGCTGAAATACAGTTCCTTCATAACAGATTACTTCAGCATCGCTGTTTTCCTGACTGATCAACGTGGCTGTGACCTTATCCCCGTATGTCTGAGGAGTACTGGAGATGTTTTTCACGGTAAAAATAACCTCGGTCGTCGTATAGTTCCCGTCTGAAGGCTCCCAAACAATTGTATGTGCCGGGCTCTCGTCGGTGTCAGTATAGTAGTAATACCACCCTTCTGCCATTGCGATGTCGTCCAACACTTCAGCATACAATCCGCTCATTTCACAAAAGTTTTTATGCACCAATGTATCATCAAGTCCGAAAAAAGCCCTGTTCTCTTCATGATTGCAGCCATTGTCAATGCTTTCTCCGCTTGCGTGGGCAAAAAACATTCCGAACAAAACCAACACTGCCAGTACCAATGTAACCTTTTTCATGCGACGCTCCTCCTGCTTGATTACCTCCGCAAATTCAAATTTGTCATGATCCTGATAAACCGGGGGTTATCTTTTATATGCGGTGTAGAATTCCTCTCCACTGTTCAGTTTGTCGATCAAATCCAGAACACCTTGGTAGTTATACATTTCTATCCATATGCTGACCTCATGCTTTGCGTTCAGATAGCGAACACGCCTGTCTTCTACAGTGCCGGCATAAAACTCCGCCGCCGTATCCATATCTTCCAGCGTAACCGTGTTTTTACCGTTATTTGTTTGCTTTGCCCATTCTTCAAGATCATACTGTTCACGGAAATCGTTCTGCAGAGCGATCCCCTCATCGAACCATGTTGGAATTCGCCACAGTGCTTTGAGCGAGAGCCGGTCGTGCAGTTCTGCGTGTGTAAGCTCATGTGCCAAAACGTCAACGTTCAAGTATTCATCCGATAGGGAAATATAACTCTTTTTTTCAGGAAATGGAATAGTCTGCGTGTCGTGGTCCCCGCCAAGTTTTGCAAGCAGTTTTTCGTCATCACATACGATAATGACCGTGTGCTCAGGGCACGTCAATGTCCCGAAGAAATCTGCAGCACGCTCTTTCGCTTCGTCAATTATGGCAGCAATCGCATCTCTGTTTCCTGCATAAGTTCTGTTGACAAATACATTATCCGATAACTTTTCAAAGGAAGCTCTGCGAGGAACACTCATACGGTATCCAGTCGGATTGAACTGAAAAAACCAGACTGCAGCAGCCGCGAATAGAAGAAGGAGAGAAAAGATAACGATCAGAATCATTTTTTTCTTTTTAGTTTTCATCCTCAAACTCCCTTTCTGTTTGCAAAATTTCTGTTTTAAAAATCTCGATAAACTGGGATTTTCAATCCTGCAGATTGATTAGATAATACTGACTCTTCCTTTTCATACTGTTAGCAACCGTTAGAAGCTTCGTTATTTTCCTTACCAGCTGAATCATTTTCTTTGTTTTCTTCATCTTCACTATCGTAAAAGTCCGAATGATAGACATTGCTCCGGATACGTCAAACCTCGGCACTCCGTCCTTACCGTTGCTTTTTTCCGCACACCGGAAAGAAATGTGCATATCATGCCAGACCTTCGTAATACTGATTCATCATCTCTTCTGTTACAGCAACATTCTGCCCGTCAAGCTCTTTATAAATCAGCTTTGTTATATTCTGAAGGCTTTGCCAAAGCTTTTCCTGACTGACTTCCGTCACATAGGTGCTTATGATGTCCCGTTTTACTTTCTCCGGAAGCCTGTCCATTTCACGGTTCATGGCACTTTCAAGCCTGTAACGGTCGCCCAGCAGCTCAACATACAAACTTCTGACATGATCCATCTCTCCAACTGCTCTCAGATTATTTCCACGGCGGATCGCCACAGCGGCATGCATCAAACGTGCCCAAAACTGATCACAGGTTTTTTCGATATCCTTCTTTTGCTTATCTCCAAACAGAACATCATCCATCCACTCTCTGGATCTTACCATTTTTTCTTCCACAACTCCGGTATGATCATAGAGTACCTTGAAGGCCGGCTTTCTGGCTGCAGCATGCTCATAGCCGCCATAACCGAAATCAAGCTCCAGCATATTGGAGAGCAGAAAATTCTGCAGATGCCAGGATTCTTCCTGCGAATAATACACAATAGCATACTTCTTTGATATCATCTCATGCATGTATTCCATAACTTCGGTCATAGATTCATCTTTGTCCAGCGCGATTACAAAATCCAGATCGGATCTGTCATCGTTAAAGCCGATCGCACCGGAACCCACCTGAACAAGGGAGACGATTTTGCCGCACTTTTTTGTGATCGCAACAATATCCTCAAATGTCTTTTGCCTGTCTTCAACTGTAAATAATCTTTCCATAACATCCCCGGCTTTCATATCTTTGGTGAAAATTGTACAGCCCCTATATTGTTATAACGGCTATCAACGACCCGCCGTCTTTTTCTTTCGCATCACATAAATTGCCGTCAAGCTCAGCAGGGACATTGCCAGCCAAAGAACAGGAGCAGAAGAATCACCAGTCAACGGCGCGGGTGTGTTATTCACATGAAGCACTGCCTCACCGGAATCAACCGTATTCCCATTCCGGTCGGTAATCCTGCAAAAATACCTGTACCCATCGTAAGCGGAACGGATAACGGAAGTGGTATACCGGCTTTCAACTGCCCCATCGAGCTTCTGCCAGCCCATCCCCCTGCCGCGGTCAATATACCACTGATAAGTCAGGCCGTACCCTGAGGCTTTGATCGAGAATGCGGCTCTCTGCCCGTCGCTGACATACTGATCGTCCGGCTGCTGTGTGATGACCACGGGATCATTTCCCGGATCTATGCCATAAGGTGTTACGAAATATTTCATTCCGAGTGCTTCAGAAACGTTTTCCCGGTTGCCAGACACTTTGATGCTTTCCGCGCCGTCTCCCGCGCCGAAGGTCACACCCTCGCCGAGCGTGAGTGTTCCGCTGACAGAACCGTCGTCGAGGATTTGACCGAAAGCAATATTGCCGCCGGTAACGGCCACCTTTCCGCCGTTTATCGTGACCTGACCGCCGGAACTGGATAACCCGCCGCCGATCCCTGCCTCCGCGGACCCGCCATCGGCAGTCACTTCACCCCCGTAGATGATAACAGTACCGGCACCTTCATCGCATTCCCCGCCGCATCCGATCGCGGAACCGTTCTCGCCGCCGATGGCAGTCACAGAACCGCCGTACACGGTGAAGTTGAAGCGGTCGCTATTCATAGCCCGATCACCGTTCCCGATGGCCGCAGCGGAATCGGTGCCTGTCGCAATCACGGTGCCGCCGTACACGGTAAAGCAGCCGGCGGCGGCGCCACCTTTTCCGCCGATGGCCGCGTTATAATCGCTGCCTGCCGCCGTGATCGTGCCCGTATCACGGGATTGACCGTAAACATTGAGTGCGCGTGAATCGTAGATCTCAATCCCCTTCCGCGCGGTCAGCGTGCAGTCGTCAAGCAGGATGATGTTCGTGGGTTCTTTTTCCGTTCCGCCGATAATGAGCCTGTCGCGTATGACTGTGTCATCCGCGACCACGTACCAGCCGCTGTAAAGCATACGCGTCTGAGGCGTAATGAGCCGCACGGTCATCGGGATATCCGCTTCAGTCGAAACAACCTGATTTTTCGTGCTGTCCCAGCTGCGTTCAACGTATTTGCCCAGATGGAGAACATCCTCATTTCCGCAGACGCACAGATGCTTTACATAAGTATGTGCCACCGGCGCGCTCCATTTGTCACATCCCGTGCATTTGCCGACATGCGTGCCGTCGCGAAGATCAATGTATTGGGCACTGAAATCGTGGGGAGAGGTTTTCCCGCAGAAGCAGACATGGGAAACAAATGTGTGCGCCTCCTGCGCCACGTGCATCTGACATTCCGCGCAGAGCTTGAAATGGGTGTCGTTGTCGTACTGCCAGTCTCCTAAGGTATGCACATGACGGGAAAGGCGGATCCATTTCCGATTCCTGAGTTTTATGGAGATATCACTCTCCGTCCCGAATGGAGAACCGGGGATCTGACTTAAGTTCTGCTCCTGAACAATAAAAGCGGAAACATCCTTTTCGGGAACGACCGTTATTGTTTTTGCCATGAACGCGTCACAACCGTCGCCACCGACCGCGGTGACCGTTCCACCGTTTACGGTGACCTTTACGTTCGCTCCGTCCGAAGTGTAACAGTCGGCGCCGATGCCCGCGGCTTCCGTACCGCCGGTCGCGTTGACCTCGCCGCCGTTCAACGTAACGGTCAGATCCGAACCGTGTATGCTGACGCCGATGCCCGCGCCCCAATAGCCGCCGATTGCGTTGACCGTACCGCCATTAACCGTGACGGAGCCGCCGCTGCCGCTGCTGCCAACACCGATGCCCGCGCCGTAATCCGGACCCGTGGCGGTGATTTTGCCGCCGTAGACCGTGATGCTGCCGCTTCCGCCCTTTCCGCCGCCGCCGATGCCCGCGCCGCTTTCAGAGCCAGAGGAGCCTCTGGCCGTGATTTTGCCGCCATAGATCACGATGCTGCCGCCGCTCCCGTTTTCACCGCCGCCGATCCCGGCCGCGCCGGAACCGCCTTCAGCGACGATCGTACCGCCGTGAATGGTGACCGTGCCGCAGTTCTGACCAGCGTCACCGCCGATCCCGGCTGCACGGTAGGTGCGCTTTTCAGAACTGGTTGGACCGCTGATGACGGAAACCAGTTTTCCCTTGACATTGTTTTTCCCTTCAATATCCGACTGATCGAAGATCGAAAGGCTGTTGCCCTCGTTTACATACAGCCCCTGCCGCACCGTAAGCTCGCAGCCGTCGGTCAGGATCAGATAAGCGTCACCGTTCACGGTCAGGAAGGGAAGATCAAGATTGCCCTTTACCACGTACCATCCACTGAACAGCACCTGCGAATCCGCATCAAGCGTCCGGTATTCCGTACACTCAGCATCGTTCAAAACCATATTCTCATTATAATACCGGTACGGAACCGGATCCTGCTGGGGCACTTCGGGCAAAATGACGGTGATATGTTCTTCGGCCCCGTTAAGCGTTTGCACCCAACTTTGACCGGTCACTTTGCTGATATGCTGCTTTGTATCCAGATCCAGCAGCTCATATCCGCCTCTGACCGTGATACTGCCATTAGCGCTGCCGCCTTTTCCCGCGCCGATCGCGCGGCTGCTGCCCGACCCTGCCTGTGCCTTCACCTGACCGCCGTAGATCGTGAATGTTCCGCCGTCCGCGTTCCGGCCGCCACCGATAGCCGCAGCATTCATACCGCCTGTGACGGTAATATTGCCGCCGTGAACGGTGAACATACCGCCGTTTTTCCCGTTTGCACCGCCGATACCGGCCGCGTTCTCGGAGGCCGAAACAATGAGTTTTCCCTGATTTTCTCCTTCAGACTGAGTATATACGCTTAAGCTCGCGCCTTCCTCCACCCGGATCCCGTTCAGCGCTGTCAGTGTTTTCCCGTCCTGGATGATCAGGTTCGCGTTGCCGGTTACAGTAACGGCATCCGGAAAGGTACCGCTGTCGTTGACCACATACCAGCCGTCTTTCCATGAATCGGTATACTTCGTGACAAAGGAATAGTCTTTGCATTCTTTCGTTTCAAAGATACCGGTCCTGGGATTGTATGCCCTGTAGGTCACGGAATCTATGCAGCGACAGATGGTCAAATCCAGTAGATTCGTATTGCAGAGAAATTCCGTCCACGGTCTGGGTTCAAAACCGGGGTTGATCTGTTTCACGAAAACTACTTCTCGGAATACACTAAGTCCCAGCCCCACCTCGATCGTACCATTGTCTGCAGCGCAGTATCCTCCGCCAATGGCCGCTTCCTCACTGCTGCCAACACGGGCGATAATGTGGCCTCCGTACAGCTTCACTTTTCCTCCAGAGCCACCATTGCCGCCGCCGATCCCCGCGCCGCCAATGCCGCCATTAGCATAAATATCGCCGCCATAGATCGTGACTTCGCCGCCGTTGCCGCCGACGAAAGGTCCCTTAACAAACATATTCCTACCGCCGCCGATCCCCGCGGCGTCTTTTCCACCAAAGGCATGAACACTACCGTCATAGATGGTTATCCTTCCGCCGTTGGATCCGTTTCCGCCGCCGATCCCAGCGCCACATTCACCGCCGCGCGCCTCAATATAGCCGCCGTGGATAACGATATCGCCGCACGCGTCCATATCGACCCATGTGTCGCCGCTGCCGATGCCGGCGCAATCTTTATCACCGGTCGCGATCAATTTGCCCATGTTCTCCCCGTCAGACTCGGCATAGATCGTCAGTCTCGCGTCTGAGCCGATAAGGGTCGCGGTTTCGACTTCGATTCCCTTTTTGCAGGTCAGAACGCATTCGTCCGCGAGAATGAGATGTACATCACCATCGACTTCGACACGGTCGTTGATCGTGACCTCACCCCGAACAACATACCATTCTTTGTCCCAGCCTTTGGGCTTATGCGTACTGTCGATCACCTCACAGTCGCTGCAGATTCCTCCGCAGAGATAATAGCCCGAACCATCCAGCGTCGGGGCATAAAAAAGATATTCTACTCTTTCCTGTGCAGCAAACGCCGTCAATGTCGCCATCGGCAGCATACCGGCAAGCATGATGACCACAAGCAGAACGGTCAACCATTTCATCTTCATACTTCGATCCTCACAGTATGCATTTTGAGCACCCATTGATCCGCACTTACCGGAAAACAACGGCTGTGCCTAAGAAAGCTGTCCGGTTCCGAAGAACCAATGACTCGCAGAAATAACGTGCTGAGGTACATACATCAAATGAGAGAGTGCTGCTCAGCTCCTGTTCATTCACACAGAGCCGATCCATTTCGGGACCGGCTCTGTGTTCATTGCTTTATTCTTTTTCCTCTTCCTTCACAACGGCAATGTGCAGCTCCTCAAGCTGTTTATTCTCCACATAGCCGGGAGCGCCCATCATCACATCCTGGGCGTTCTTGTTCATCGGGAAGGCGATCACCTCACGGATGCAATCTTCACCCGCAAGCAGCATCACCATGCGATCGACTCCCGGGGCAATACCGGCATGCGGAGGCGCGCCGTAGCAGAAAGCGTTGTACATCGCAGGGAACTTGGCCTTCACATCCTCTTCGCCCAGACGCACCATTCTGAATGCCTCGATCATGATCTCGGGGTCATGGTTGCGTACGGCACCGGAGGACAATTCCACACCATTGCAAACGAGGTCATACTGATAAGCCATGATGGACAGAGGATCCACTTCCCCGGCCTGCGCTTTTTTCAGGATCTCCAAGCCTCCGTTGGGCATGGAGAAGGGATTATGACAGAATTCCAATTCTCCGCTTTCTTCGCCGATCTCATACATGGGGAAATCCACGATCCAGCAGAATTCGTAACGTTCCGTGTCCATATGCTCCGGGCACAGGATACCGGCCTGCTTGATGATCACGCCCGCGCCCTTCTGGGCCAGAGTCTTCTTCCCGGCACTGAGCGCCACAAAGGTGTTGGGCTTAAGACCAAGCGCCGCGATCAGCTCCTCTTTCTTATCCTGCAGGAATTTGGCAATGCCGCCGCTGATCTCGCCCTTTTCATCCAGCTTGAACCAGTATACCTTGTTGCCGCTGATCACCTCGCAGTCAGCACAGAACTTATCGATCTGCTTACGGGTGCAGGTAAAATCGCTGACGGGAATCGCTTTGATCACCTGACCGGAGAAGGGAGCAAAGCCGCAGTCGGAAAGCAGGCCGGTCACATCCGTGCAGGTAAGGTCGATGCGCAGGTCGGGCTTGTCGCAGCCGTACGTTTCCATCGCATCGTTATAAGCGATGCGGCGGAAAGGAGCGTTGGAAGCGATGTCGTATTTACCATACTTTGCGAAAATGGGCGGCAGCACATCCTCCAGCACCGCGAACACGTCCTCCTGAGAGGCAAAGGCCATTTCCATATCCAGCTGGTAGAATTCACCGGGGCTGCGGTCACCTCTTGCATCCTCATCGCGGAAGCAGGGAGCGATCTGGAAATAGCGGTCAAACCCGCTGGTCATGAGCAATTGCTTGAACTGCTGGGGGGCCTGAGGCAGAGCATAGAACTGGCCGGGATGCTTTCTCGCAGGCACCAGATAGTCACGGGCGCCTTCGGGAGAAGAAGCGGTCAGGATCGGGGTGGTGATCTCCATAAAGCCGTGATCGATCATCGCGGAGCGCAAGGCTGCCACCACGCTGGAACGCATAATAATGTTCTTTTTCACTTCGGGATTGCGCAGGTCCAGATAGCGGTAGCGAAGACGCACGGCTTCATCGGCTTCCTTGCTGCGGTTGATCTGGAAGGGCAGCTCGTTATAGCGGCAGCGCCCCAGAACGTCAATGCTGTCCGGCACAACTTCAATGTCGCCGGTGTCCATTTTGGGGTTCTTGCTGCTGCGTTCCCGCACCTTGCCGGTGACAGAAATAACGGTCTCCTTATTCAGCTGACGCGCTTTTTCCAGAAGCTCAGCATCCTCCACCACCACCTGGGTGGTGCCGTAAAAATCTCTCAGCACGATAAAAGCCAGGTTCCCGCCCACTTCGCGGATGTTTTCCATCCAACCGGAAAGCTTCACTTCCCTGCCAACATCCGAAATGCGCAATTCGTTGCAGGTATGCGTTCTGTTCTGCATATCGTTACTCTCCTATCATTTCTTTTATATTGCGGGCAGCCTCCTCGCAGGGCACTGTCCGTTCTTCCCGTGTATCCATATTTTTCAGCTTCACCACGCCCTGTGCGGCCTCCTCATCGCCAATGGTGGCGGTGACGGGAGCCCCGGTTTTGTTGGCATACTTGAACTGGGCTTTCAGGCTGCGGGAGCAGTGATCCATATCCGCCCGAATGCCTTCGGAACGCAGCTTTTCCGTAAGCTCAAATGCCCGGATGCTGTTTTCACCCATATAGGTGACAAATGCGTCATACTGTCTGGGCTCGGGAATCCAGATGCCCTCCTGCTCAAGCAGCATCAGCACACGCTCTATGCCCATGCCGAAGCCCACCGCAGGCAGATCCGGCCCGCCCAGCTGACTCAGCAGATGATCATATCGGCCGCCTCCGCATACGGTGAGATTGCCATCCTTTGTTTCAGTGATCAGTTCAAACACCGTTTTGGTGTAGTAATCCAGCCCGCGCACGATCCGGCTGTTTACCCGATAGGGGATCCCGGCGCTTTCAAGGCACTCCTGCAGGCGTCTGAAATGTTCGCGGCAGTCGTCGCACAGCACATCCAGCATGCTGGGGGCATCCTTCACCAGTTCCTGACACTTTTTCTCCTTGCAGTCGAGCACGCGCAGGGGATTGCGTTCAAAACGGCTTCGGCAGGTTTCGCACAGGCCGTCCAGACGGCCTGACAGATAATCCTTCAGCATTGCGTGATACTTAGGACGGCACTCAGGGCAGCCGATCGAATTGATATTCACGCTGAGGTTCTTGATGCCAAGGCTGCTCAAAAGCCGGTAGGCCAGCAGGATGAGCTCGGCATCCGTGGTGGCGTCCTGGGCGCCGAAGCATTCCAGACCAAACTGGTGATGCTCCCTCAGCCGTCCGCTCTGGGGCGCTTCATAACGGAAGATCGGGGCGTTCAGATAATACATTTTACAGGGAAGCGGGTCATTGAACAGCCCGCTTTCCAGGAAGCACCGGGCCGCGCCTGCCGTGCCCTCAGGCTTCAGGGTGATCGACCGGTCGCCCTTATCCTTAAAGGTGTACATTTCTTTCTGCACGATATCGGTGGTATCCCCCACACCGCGCAGGAAAAGCTCGGTATGCTCGAAAACAGGGGTGCGCACTTCACGGTATCCGGCCAATGCGGCAGCCCTGCGCATTTTTTCTTCGGCATATTGCCACTGATAGCTGTTTACGGGCAGCACATCCTTTGTGCCGCGGGGGCATTGCGTGAGCATAAACATGTCCTCCTTGAAAGATGCCGGGGAGCGGCTAAAGCCCATCCTCGCATTTAAATATTATATCACAGGATATACAAATTAAAAAGAAAAATTTCCGCATTCCGCCCGCACATTTTCGCACATTTTTTCGTTCCGGACTGAAAAAACAGTTGACAAAGAGAGGCGCACCCGTTATAATCACTTCTGCATGAAGCAGAGGCTGCCCGCCTCTCACCCGGCGAATTCCGTTTTGCCGGTGTTGCGGCAAGTTTTGTTCGTAGAGCGGCGGGTCATCATGCCTGCCGCTTTTTGTATCGTCCCAACTTTCCCAATCGGTAACCGACCTGGAGGTGTTTTACATCAGCACGGAAGAATTACTCATCAATGAAGAGATCCGCGACCGCGAAGTGCGCGTGATCGACGCAGAAGGCAATCAGCTCGGCATCATGCCGACTGCAAAGGCTCTGGAGCTGGCTGAAGAAGCCGAGCTCGATCTGGTCCGGATCGTTCCGGGTGCCCAGCCCCCCGTGTGCAAACTGATGGACTACGACAAGCATCGTTTTGAGCAGTCCAAGCGTGAGCGTGAACTGCGCAAAAATCAGAAGGTCGTCGCTCTCAAGGAAGTTCAGCTTTCCGCTACGATCGAGGAAAATGACATTGCCGTCAAGGCCAAGGCAGCCGTCAAGTTCCTGGAAGGCGGAGACAAGGTCAAGGTCTCCATCCGTTTCCGCGGCAGGCAGATCACCCACAGCGATATCGGTATGAAGATCATGACTTCCTTTGCCGAGCGCATCAAGGATTATGCCGTTGTCGAGCGCCGTCCCACCATTGAAGGCCGCAACATGATGATGATTCTTGTTCCCAAGACGGACAAAGCCGTGAAAGCTTCTTCCAAAGTGGAAGATACCGTAAAGGCTTGACCTATGGTTGCTCCGGCATCCATGCTATTACATTATTCCCGGAAGGAGGAAAACCCATATGCCTAAACAGAAAACCCATCGCGGCGCTGCAAAACGCTTCTCCCTCACCAAGAGCGGTAAGGTAAAGCATAAGAAGATGAACGCGAACCACATTCTGAACAAAAAGACGACCAAGCGCATCCGTCACCTGCGTCATGGCGGTCAGCTGGCCAACAAGGCCGAAGCCGCTACCATCCGTACGCTGATTCCTTACAAATAAGCCGCGCTCTTAGAGGAGGATAATAACAATGGCACGTATCAAGAGGGCTGTTAATGCCCATAAAAAGCGCCGTAAGGTGTTTAAGCTGGCGAAGGGCTACTTTGGTTCCAAGTCCAAGCAGTACCGCACTGCCAGCGAACAGGTGCGCCGTTCCCTGCGCTACGCCTATACCGGACGTAAACTGCGCAAGCGTGATTTCCGCAGCCTGTGGATTGCCCGTATCAATGCTGCCGCCCGTATCAACGGCATGAGCTATTCCACCTTCATCAACGGTCTGAAGAAGAACGGCATCGAAGTGAACCGCAAGATGCTGGCCGACTTGGCCGTGAACGATGCCGAAGCGTTCGCCCAGCTGGTCGATATCGCGAAGCAGGCCTGATGATTTAACAGGGGCTGATGCAGAAGCAAAACTGCAGCAGTCCTTTTTTTGTTCATTTTCACAGCAGCGCAGTATACTGTAAATTGGGTCTATTCAAATTTATTTTATTCCTGTATAATATAGAATATATTTTTGTGTAGGGAGGAATTCTTCGGTGCAAAGACGGTTTTCCGCAATTTTGATCATGATGATAATGCTCCTCACTCTGTGCTGCCCCGCCAATGCAGAAGATACAGCCTTCACCCTGGCAGGCTATGACAGCAACACCTCCCGGGACTGGGCTTCAAACGCTTTTTTTGCCCGTGAAAAAGAAGCTGTCGGCTTTGGGTTTGAATTCCGTCAGTACAGTGACCGTGCCGAATGGAAAAAAACCGTTGCTTCCATGCAGCCCGGCGGCGATCTGCCCGATGCCCTTTTCATGGCTGATCTTACCGGGGCGGAATGCATACGCCTTCGTGAAAACGGGGTACTGATCGATCTGAAGCCTTATCTGGAGCAGTATTGCCCCAACCTCTGCAGCCTTATCCGTCAGTATCCTGAAATTCTGGATGCCATAACACTGCCGGACGGCTCGATAGCCGCGCTTCCCTACGTGAACGAAACGCCTCTCAACTGCGGCATCTGGGTCAACCGCAAATGGCTCACGACAGTAAAAGCGGATATGCCGACCGATCTTGCCTCCTTTGAAAAGGTGCTGCGTCTTTTCTACACCGGCGACCCCAACCGCAACGGCAAACAGGATGAGATCCCACTGGCCTTCCTGGGCTCGTTCGATCTGAAATTCCTGGCCCATGCCTGGGGCCTGGTCTCCAATGATTATCACATTTTTGTGGATGAAAGCGGAAAGGTGCAGTATATGCCCCTTCAGCCGGAATACCGCGAGTTTGTCTCCTGGTGCCGGAACATGTTTGCCGAAAAGCTGCTGGACCCGAACGGGTTTACCACTGCCGACACGCTGCGCATGGTAAGCGACAGCAAAGCGGCTCAGCTTTACGGCATGGTGATTACCACCAGCATCACCAACTTCCTTCCCCAGGAATGGCTGCCGGATTACGAGCTGATGATGCCGCTTGACTATCACGGACAAAAGGTGTTCCGGGATTATTTCGGTCATGTTCGTCCGGGCACCTTCGCTGTCACCAGTGCCTGCTCAGACATTGGCAGGCTGCTTTCCTGGGTGGACCGGCTTTACGGACACGACATTGCCGTCCAGGCAAGCGTAGGTCTGGAGAATGTCGAATACACCTGCCAGGGCGACGGCCGCTGGCATCTTGTGAACATCAACAATGCCAGCGAGATACAGTCCTCCCGGCTGCTCACCGGTGGCAGCGCCTACCCCGGATATTCCTGTGACGAGTTCCAGGCGCTTTACTATCAGAACACGGTATCCGATCAGCTGGAAGCCTACCGGCAGCTTAACGCCCTTTCCATACGTCCTTTCCCCTACTACACCCTCACAAAAGAGCAGGAGGATCTGATCTCCCCCCTGCAGGATCGTTTGGGCCGGGAAACGGATATGCAGACCGCACGGTGGATCAGCGGCGAGGATGAGCTGACGGATGAAAGCTATGATGCCTTCTGCGAACGCCTTAACGAAATGGGATTAAAAGAATTCCTGGATTTCTGGCAGACTATTGCAGATTAACAGAAAGGAAAGCGATCGATATGGATGCTTATGCACGGATGCTGAGCCGGCTGAAAACAGCCGAGGCCATGGAACGCTTCAGCTCTTTCTACGGTAACCGGGACGGTACGCTCGCGCACCAGCTCACCCGCTATACCGAGCTGGTGAAATACCATGAGGATGTCTATCATTCCGAAAAGGAACTCCATCTGTTTTCCGCATCAGGCCGCACTGAGCTGCTCGGAAACCACACCGACCACAACAACGGCAAGGTGATGGCCGCGGCTGTCACGCTGGACACGCTGGCCGCCGTAACTCCCAGAGACGATATGCGGGTGCTTGTGCAGAGCTGCGGTTTTCCCGCGCTGGATCTGGACCTTTCCGATCTTTCCGTGAAGGAAGAAGAAAAGGGCACCTCCGCGGCTCTGGTGCGCGGCGTGGCCGCCGGGCTTACCCGTTCCGGCTGCCGCGTGGGCGGCTTTGAAGCGACGGTCACCAGTGAAGTGCAGGGCGGCTCCGGCCTGTCTTCTTCCGCCGCTTACGAAGTGCTGATGTGCCTTATCCTGGACACGCTCTATAACGGCGGCAGGGTCGATGCCGTTGAAAGGGCCAAGATCGCCCAGTATGCCGAGAATGAATATTTCGGCAAACCCTGCGGGCTGATGGATCAGATGGCCAGCAGCATGGGCGGGCTGGTGTATATCGATTTCAAAAATCTGCCGGAGCAGCCTGAGATCGAACCCCTCTCTCTGAACCTGGCCGGCGCCGGTTACACGATGGTGGTGGTCAACACCCGGGGCAGCCATGATGATCTGACCAATGAGTACGCTTCCATTCGCACGGAAATGAACAGCGTTGCCGCCTACTTCGGCGAAAAAGTGCTTCGCCGTGTGCGGCCCGAACAATTCCACCAGGACCTGGGCAAGGTGCGTGCCTCCTGCGGGGACAGGGCCTGTCTGCGTGCTGCGCATTTCTTTGCCGAGAATGAACGGGTAAAGCAAACGCGCAAAGCTGTAAAGGAAAACAACATAAACGAACTTTTCCGCATGATGAATCTTTCCGGCGCATCAAGCTGGCAATTGCTTCAGAACCTGTATGTGCCGGGTTCCGGCCAGCCCCTTTCCGTGGCCCTGATGGCTGCTGAAGAGATCCTGGGTGAAAACGGGGCGCACCGGGTGCACGGCGGCGGTTTTGCAGGAACGACCCTCAATGTGGTTCCAAATCAGAAGGTCAATTGTTTTGTACGCCGTATGGAAAGTATTTTCGGCCCCGGCTGCTGCTATGTTCTGGATATTCGTGCAGAAGGCGCAGCTGTCGTATTCTGAGAATGTGAAATGAGGATCATGCTATGAAAAACGCGCGTAAGACGAATGTATATTCCCTTGCCATCATTGCCATGATGAGCGCCGTAGCTATTATTCTTGGTTTCTGGCCCGAGATCCCCATCCCACTGACTCCATGGCTGAAACTGGATTTTGCCTATCTTCCGATGCTGCTCACAGGTTTTTCCCTGGGCATCGTTCCCGGCTTTATTGTGCTGCTGCTCAAAAACCTGTTCCAGTTGCTCACCACCAACAGCCAGTTTGTGGGCCAGCTGGCGGATATCATCATGGGTTCTTCCCTGTTGATCCCTGCTGTAATCATCTACCAGCGCCACCGCAACCGTTCATGGGCTTTGATCTCCATGGCGGTCGGGATCGTCGCAATGACCATGCTTTCCGTTCCGGTCAATCAGTTTATCCTTTTCCCGCTTTATTCCGCGCTGTACGGAACCTTTGTGGTGGATTATCTTGCCTCCCATCCTCTCATTCTTCTCACCGCTGTGATCCCCTTCAATCTTCTCAAGGGCACACTGGTATGCGCGGTGACCTATCTGCTTTACAAGCCGCTTTCTCCCTTCCTTAAGAAGGGACTTGTGAAAACCAAAGCCGTTCCCGGAAGGAAGGACAGCGATTGAGCATGATCTGCGATAACGCCGAAATGACCCGCCGCCTGGGGGAAGAACTGGCAGGGCTCCTTCAAAGCGGAGACACCGTGGTGCTGGATGGGCCGATGGGCGCCGGCAAAAGCGAACTGGCAAGGGGCATTGCAAGGGGGCTTAACATAGCTGGTCCCATCCCCTCCCCTTCCTTCACGATTCTTAATTGCTACCGAAACGGCCGGGTGCCTCTTTATCATTTTGACTGGTGGCGTGTAAGTGACGAAAGTGAACTGTATGATATAGGAGCGGACGAGTTTATTTCCTCCGACGGAATATGCCTGATCGAATGGGCACAAAACGGTCCCGACCTGATCCCGGCCTGTTTCCTGAGAATCCGTATCGTTCCCCTGGATGATGAAAAGCGGGAGATCACCCTGATCCCTGAAGGCGGTTTCCGTATGCTGCAGATGAAAGAAGGATGGGAATGAATATTCTTGCCATCGATACCTCCGGCCCGGTATGCGGCGTTGCGATTCTGAGAGACGGAAAGGTCTGCTGGGAAGCCTCCGCAATGAACAAGCTCAATCATTCCGTAAGTTTGATGCCCATGATCGAGGAAGCGCTCGCCCATGCGGATATGACGCTGGACAGCATCGACCTTTTCGCAGCCGTGAAGGGGCCGGGAAGCTTCACCGGTGTTCGCATCGGTATTTCCGCGATCAAAGCTCTGGCTCACGCAGAAAACAAGCCCTGCATCGGAATTGACGCTCTGGAAGCCATGGCACAGGGAGCCGGATATTTTGACGGTGTGCTCTGTCCCATTCAGGACGCCCGGGCAGGGCAGGTATACGGTGCGTTTTTTGACGGCCGCACCCTGGAAAGGATGTCGGAGGACGAAGCTTTGAAAATTGAAGAATACTGCAGCAAAGCCAAAGGCTTCAGCCGTCCGCTGCTGTTTCTGGGTGACGGGATGCCCGTGCTAAGGGACAGGATCGTTTCCCTGCTATCAGAAAAGGCCGTTTTTGCCCCGGAAAATCTTTACTATCTTCATCCTGCCGCAGCAGCAGTGCTGGCCTTGAAAAAGCTGCCGGAGCAGACGGATTATCTTTCCCTTTCTCCCCTGTATCTGCGTCCGCCCCGGGCGGAAAAACAGAAAAACCTTGTGGAGCATCAGCATGAGTAACATTCTCTACCGGCGAATGACGCTGGGTGACGTGATCCCGGTGCAGCAGATAGAACAGGACACCTTTCCCCTTCCGTGGACGACGCACGATTTTGAAAAGGAAATGACCGTCAACCGCTGCGCACGCTATGTAGTGGCTGTGGAGGAAGGCGAGATCCTGGGCTTTGCAGGGGCATGGATCGTGCTGGATGAATCTCATGTGACCAATATTGCCGTAAAGCGGGAACGCCGCGGCGAGGGCATCGGGAAGGGATTGGTGGACGCACTGATGCAGTACGCCTCCAATCTCGGCGCTGCCTCCATGATGCTGGAAGTAAGAAAAAGCAACCTGATTGCTCAGAACCTGTATGCTTCCCGCGGATTCGTTCGTCTGGGAGTAAGAAAAAAATACTATGAGGATAACGGCGAAGACGCGCTGCTGATGGCCTGCGACCAAATGCCTCCCGCCGAAGCGGATTTTTCTGAGGAGGAAACGCTGTCGGAACCGGAATGATCTGTCTTTCCTGTGCGGCCCATCGCCGGCAGGATTTTTCGTATCAGTAAAAAACCCCATGATAACCCTGAAAGGAACACCGTGTCATGAGAGAGATCAGCTCCGGGCAGATCAGAGAATCGATCTGCCGTCTCTGCATAAAGGCAAACCGGCTGCTGCCGGAGGATGTACAAAAGCGCATTGACAAAGCACTGGAAGCGGAAACCTGGCCCATTGCCCGGGATGTTCTGCTGGACATCCAGGAGAACATCCGTATAGCCAAAGAGGATCAGATGCCCATCTGTCAGGACACCGGCATGGCTGTGGTGTTTATTGAGCTCGGTCAGGACGTGCACATCACGGGAGATGTGAACTCCGCGATCCAGGAGGGAGTGCGGAAGGGCTATCTGGAAGGCTATCTTCGTTCCTCAGTGGTGTCAGACCCCCTGCGCCGGGTAAACACCGGCGATAACACCCCGGCAATGATCCATTATGAGGTCGTACCAGGAGACCGTCTGCGTCTCACCCTTGTACCCAAGGGCTTCGGCAGTGAAAACATGAGCGCGCTTCGTATGCTCAAGCCATCTGACGGCGTGGAGGGCGTGATCCGTTTTGTGCTGGATACGGTCGAAAAAGCCGGACCCAACGCCTGCCCGCCGATTTCAGTGGGAGTAGGCATCGGCGGCACCTTTGACACGGTAACTCTGGCCGCGAAAAAAGCGTTGATCCTGCCTGCGGACGGCTGCCATCCGGACCCGTTCTATGCTTCTCTGGAAAAAGACCTTCTCGAAAGGATCAACCGGCTCGGCATCGGGCCTCAGGGCTTTGGAGGCAAAAATACCGCTCTCTCCCTGCGTATCCTGACACTGCCCACCCATATCGCCGGGCTGCCCATCGCCGTCAATATCGGCTGCCATGTGAACCGGCATGCATCGGAGGTGCTGTGATGATCCATACGCTTACTGCTCCCCTCACCCCGGAAATGCTGTCTTCCCTTCGGGCAGGCGACCGCTGCCTGCTCAGCGGAAGGATCTATTCCGCCCGCGATGCCGCACACGCGCGGATCGCGGAACTTATACAAAATCACGCTCCTCTTCCCGTGGATCTCAAAAACCAGGTGATCTATTTTATGGGGCCTTCCCCGGCCAAACCGGGGCAGGTGATCGGAGCAGCCGGACCAACCACCTCAGGACGCATGGACGCCTACAGCCCGCTGCTCCTCTCCTGCGGGCTCACAGGTATGATCGGAAAAGGCCGAAGGAATAAAAACGTGGTGGATGCCATGAAGCAGTATAAAGCCGTCTATTTCGGAGCAGTCGGAGGCTGCGGCGCCCTGTTTTCACGGTGCATCCTTTCCTCCCGGGTGCTCTGCTATGAAGATCTGGGAACGGAAGCCCTGCGGGAGCTGACCGTGAAGGACATGCCCCTCACGGTGGTGATCGACTCTGAGGGCAATGACCTCTATGATCTGGGGCCCATAGCTTATCTTGAATCGGGACTGTAAACAGCCGCTCATCATGAAAATTTCACATAGCAGGGTAGTGAGTGGGTAAACCCTCACCCATCCTATTGCGCCGTACATACGGGTCGCTTATACGGTGCTGCATCTTAGCATGGGTGCAGGTGTTAGCCAAGTAGTCGGTATAACAAAACCCCTTTGAAAAGGAGCATGTCCTTTTCAAAGGGGTTTCCTTTCAGCCCGGCAAAACAGGATTTGTTAAACCGGATCGCTTCGATACGATCTTACGCTCATCCGCACTGAAGTGAAAAATGAACTTGATCAAATCTTTTGTTTTTCAGGTCATCCTTCCGGACATAAAAATACAGATTTCCGACGTCTCCAAACATCAATTCATCATCATCATCATCTTCAATGCTTGCCATTTGAAACAGTAAAATCCAATCAGCTGCTGCTCTTTTGATATCAGCTTTCTCTTCCTCGGAGGTGCTTTGCTCATTTACAGCTTATTCTTTCTCTGTTACCGCGGTATTTTCCATCAGCGGTTCTTCCTCCAACATCAGCTGGGCAGGCCCGATAACACGGTTTTCCTGGGCATTCACAGCCGGCAGGGTCTTTTCGGCACGGTGATATTTTCCGCCCTTCTGCTTCACCCAGGCCTTCATATTATCCCGAAGCTCATCCTCCAGCGTGGCCACGATGCGGTTTTGAATGTCGGCATCCTCAATAGGGAACATCAGCTCCACACGCTTATCCAGGTTGCGCGGCATCCAGTCGGCAGAGGAAAGATACACCTCCCTGTCTCCCCCGTTTTCAAACACAAACACCCTGGCATGCTCAAGGAACCGTCCCACGATGGACCGGACATGAATGCCCGGATGCTTCTTCACCTTCAGCACGCAGATCCCGCGCACGATCAGGCGCACCGGCACACCCGCTTCCTCAGCCTTGTAAAGCAGCTTCACAATATCAGGATCCAGCAGGCTGTTCATCTTGGCGGTGATCCCGCAGGGGATCCCTTCCTTGGCATTGTGAATTTCGCGGCGGATCCGATCCTCCAAACGGTCACGCAGCTGATCCGGCGCTGCCACCAGCTTTTTCATCGGTGCAGGGTCGGTAAACCCAGTGATGCGATTAAAGAAGATACCCGCATCCACCCCGATCGTTTCATTAGCAGTAAACAACCCCATGTCGGTGTAGGATTTGGCGGTGGAATCATTATAGTTGCCGGTGGAAAGATGCACATAGCTGCGGAGCCCTTCGTTTTCCCGGCGGATCACCAGTGTGATCTTGCTGTGGCATTTCAGGTTGGGAACACCGTAGATCACATGACATCCTGCCTTCTCCAAAGCCAGGCACCAGTTGATGTTGTTTTCTTCATCAAAGCGGGCGCGCACCTCGATCAGCACGGTCACCTGCTTACCGGCCTGAGCCGCCCGGGAAAGCGCTGCCACGATGGGGCTCTTGCCGCTCACGCGGTAAAGTGTCTGCTTGATCGCAAGCACATCGGGATCCTCCGCCGCCTGCTGAATAAAGCGCACGACCGGCTCAAAGCTGTCATAGGGATGATGGAAGAAGAAGTCGCTTTCGCGTATCGCGCCAAACAGATCCTTCCCCTCCGCCAGCCTGTCATCTATCCGGGGTGTGAAGGGCGTGAAGCACAGATCCTCCAACCCCTCAAGAGAAGAGATCTGCTTCATGAAATAGTCCGGATTGAGCGGGCCGTTCACAGAGATGATCTCCCGGTCGGTCACTTCCAGATACTTTTTCACCCGACTGAGCAGGATGGGATCGGCATTCTGCATGATCTCCATGCGCACCACCTTGCCCCATTTGCGCTGCTTCAGATTTTTGCGCATTTCGATGATCAGCTCTTCAGCATTGTCATCATTATACAGAAAATCGGTGTTGCGGGTGATGCGGAAAGGCATCACGGCCATCGGATGCATGCCGGAGAAGAGACGGTCCATATGCATGATGATCACATCCTCCAGCAGGATGCCGCGGGCTCTTCCCTGCCCCATCGGCAGCATCACCACACGCTTGATCCCGGTAGGCATGGGAACCAGCGCCATGCGCGGCACGCCGCCCCGGTTCTGAGCGGGAAGCATCACCGCCATGTGGATATGCTTTGCCGCCAGAAGCGGGAAGGGACGGCGGTCATCGATCGCGCGGGGCGTAAGCAGCGGCATTACTTCCTTGTCAAAATAATCGCTCACCCACTGCCGCTGATCGGCGCTGAGTTCTCCCGGGGTGAGGAAATAAATGCCCGCGTTTTTGAGATGCGGAAGATAATCTCCCTCCAGCAGCTCATACTGGCGGGCTACCTGTTCGCGCACCTTCACCCAGGCTTCATCCAATTGCTCCTGGGCCGTCATGCCGGCGGGATCCTTCTTGGCCTTTCCGGTCACAGAGCTGTTGCGAACCAGAGTCCCGATGCGCACCATGAAAAACTCATCCAGGTTGCTGGAGCAGATCGATATGAATTTTCCTCTTTCCAGCAGCGGATTATCCCGGTTTGCGGCTTCCTCCAACACCCGGCTGTTGAATTGGATCCAGCTCAATTCCCGATTTTCAATCTTACTCATATTCTCATCCTTCTTTATGGTTTCATCCGGTCTGAGGACCGATATTGCATTATCTGTTTCTTTCTGTTTTCTATCTTGTAAGGCGGGTCGTGAGTGACAGAAGCGTCACCGTCGGCGGGTTGAACAGCCGGGTCATCATCCAGGAAGGATACACCGAAGCATTGCCAAGGCCGGGGCTGATATACTGTGCCACGCCGCACACGTTTCCAAGGCCCATTACCTTTTTCTGATCCGGGAACCATCCGCGGTTTCCCAGCCCGCTGCTCTCCGGAACATACAGCGCACCCACCAGCGGCAAACGCACCTGTCCGCCATTATAATGTCCCGCCAGCACCAGGTTCACCTTATACTGTCTCCCGCTCAGGCCGTTCACCGTGAGGCTGCTTTCGTTTTCATACACGCTTTCCTGAAGGGGATGGTGTGTGAGCAGGATAAACACATCGTTTTCCCGCATCTGATCGCGGGCTTCGCGGATCCGGTTGATCCGATCCTCATGATAATCCACTGCCCGCAGACGGGCTTCCTTTTCCGGGCCGTCCTTCTCCGTAAGAAGCTGCTGTCTCCGGGTCTCCAGGGCTTTTCCTGTCACTTCCAGATCCAGGCTGGCTGCGCTTTCCGGAATGAACCACACATTCACCCCGCTGTTTGAAAAAGCATAGGGACTGTCCAGATAGATCGCTCCGTGTTCCTGAGCTTCAAGCACCCAATCCGCAAAGGGGGTGTCATTTTCATGTGGGACAGCCCGAACGGGATCGGGATCCTCATCTCCGGGAATGATCAAAACCGGCACGCTCTGGGTAAGATTATCCAGCAATTGAATGAACGGGGCAGTATCTCCGTCCGGCCCGATCATATCTCCGGTAATGCACACCATGGAATAACTGCTCTGACGCCAGGCAAGGGACAGGCGGTATTGATCCTGTCCAAAGGTCTTTCCGTGAAGATCGCTGATATGCAGGATCTTGAACGCCGCTCCCAGGGTGGGGATCGTGACAGAGGGTGTTTCCAGCGCCACATTACCGTTGCTCACAATGTTCAGCACGAACATGCCGAGCAAAATGATAAGCAGCAGGATGAGTGCGGCCCATCGCGCAGGATGCCTTTTTTTCTCCCCGGCAAACAGTGTGTCTTCGCGGTATCTTGCCATGCAGTTCCCTCCGGCAGTGCGTTTCTTCCGCATTCTCCTTCAGGAGCCATTCATTACGGAATTATTACAAATAGTATACACGAAATCTTTCCTGTTTTCAATCCAAAATACCGGGAAAAAGCAGTCTTTCCGAATTTTTGAATAAAGGAATTTTCCTTTCCGCGTCGAATAGAGAAACGATCACTTCATCGGAGGGAAAACCATGCCCAAAGCAAAGTCTGCCTATGTCTGCTCCTCCTGCGGCTATGAAACCGCGCGCTGGCTGGGAAAATGCCCCGAATGCGGCAGCTGGAACACGCTCGAAGAACATGTGGCAGAAGAAAGCCCCCTCACAAAACAAAAGCCGCTCAAGCAGCGCGCAGGCACGGGAAACAGCGCCCTGATGCTGCGGGATATCGAATCCGGCCCCCAGAATTATATCGACAGCGGCAGCAAGGAGCTGAACCGGGTGCTGGGCGGAGGCATTGTGGAGGGCAGCCTGATCTTGGTTGGAGGCGAACCCGGCATAGGCAAATCCACTCTTCTTTTGCAGGTGTGCACCCATCTGAACAAAATGGGCAAAAGAGTACTGTATATCAGCGGCGAAGAATCCGCCCGGCAGATCAAGCTGCGGGCCCATCGCCTCAATGTGGGCGACAGCACCCTGCACGTTCTGGCTGAAAACGCGATGGATCAGGTGGAGGAAAAGCTGAACGAGTTTCAACCGGAATTTTGCGTGATCGACTCCATCCAGACGATGTACCGCCCCGAAATGGGCTCCGCTCCCGGCTCGGTAAGCCAGGTGCGGGAAAGTGCCTCGCTATTGATGCGCTACGCAAAGCAGAACGGCTGCGCGATTTTCCTGGTGGGACACGTCACCAAGGAGGGCGCCATTGCAGGCCCCCGTGTGCTGGAGCACATGGTGGATGTGGTGCTCTATTTTGAAGGCGATCACGAGCACGAATATCGCCTGCTCCGGGCCGTCAAAAACCGCTTTGGCTCCGTTAACGAGCTGGGCATGTTTGAAATGACTGCCGACGGCATGCTGCCCGTGGAAAATGCATCGGCCACCCTTCTTTCCCAGCGCCTCAAGGGCACCAGCGGCAGCTGCGTGATGTGCGGTCTGGAGGGCAGCCGTCCCATTCTGGTGGATCTGCAGGCTCTGGTCACCCAAAGCTATTACGCCGTTCCCCGCCGCACGGTGGACGGCATGGAATCCGGCCGCGTAATGCTTCTTCTGGCCGTGCTGGAAAAGCGGGCAGGGCTGAAAATGTACAATCAGGACGTGTATATCAACGTTGCCGGCGGTCTCAGCCTTTCAGAACCGGCGGCAGACCTGGCGCTGTGCATGTCAGTCGCCTCCTCCTTCACCGATGTACCCATCCCGGCCGATTGGGCCGTGATGGGAGAAGTGGGGCTGAGCGGAGAGGTGCGGGGCATTCCCCAGTTGGAGCGCCGCGCCCGGGAGTGTCAAAGGATGGGGTTCACAAATGTGCTTTGCCCCAAGGACAGTCTTCGCCACACTGCCCCCATTGAAGGGATCACCCTTCATGGAGTGGACACCGTAGCCCAGGCCATGGCGATGCTGGATCTTTACCGGCATCGGAAATAAATAATACTGCGAATGTCAAAAGGGCTGCCGCAACAGTCCCTTTTTGTTGTACCGGAAAAAACGTCCCGCGCTATTATGAACATGAAAAAACAAAAACCCCCGGAA
Organism: Clostridia bacterium; assembly: GCA_045617125.1. Taxonomy (GTDB): domain Bacteria; phylum Bacillota; class Clostridia; order Christensenellales; family Aristaeellaceae; genus ZC3RG03. Next base: position 23,657 of record JAZLIA010000116.1, read on the forward strand.
AGCCGCTGCCCTCCATTTTTTCACCCGCTATGTAAAGCAGGCCGATGCCCTGCGAAAAGCCTCAGCCTTCCCCTGGCGTGACAAAAACCACGGGGGCATGACTTCATCTTTTGACGACGCGGGCTCCGTTTGAGAAAATGTGGGTAAAAACAGAAAGCTGGCGCACATTCCAGGAAGATGGTTTCATTATAGATTTTTGTGTTCCGCTTGTCAAGACCCCGGAAAAGAAAACCGGAAAAACGGGTAACCCACCCTGCCGGGACCCGGAAGCATATCACCAATCCGGGTCCAGGAAGCTGTGCGCTCCGAAATCCTCCTTCACACCCAGGTGTTCACACACGGAAGCTGCAATATCCGCATAGGTGTCACGGGTGTTAAGGTCGGTAAAACCGGTCATCTGCTTTGTGAAGCAAAGGATGGGAATAAATTCCCGGGTGTGATCGGTGCCGGTGAAGGAGGGGTCGCAGCCATGATCCGCTGTGATGATGAGCAGGTCCTCCCCGGTCATTTTGCCAGTGATCTCGGGAAGACGGCTGTCAAAATACTCCAGCGCATCAGCATAGCCTTGCACATCCCTGCGGTGACCGTAAACCGAATCAAAATCCACCAGGTTCACAAAGAGAAGCCCGCCTGCACTCAGATCCATGCAGCGAAGCGCGGCATCGATGCAGGCAGGGTTTCCGGCAGCATGGTCACTGTAAGTAAGGCCGCGGAGCGCGAAAATATCTTCAATCTTGCCCACTCCTGTCACGTTCTGCCCGGCTGCCTTCACTTTATCCAGCATCGTGTCCCCAAAGGGTTCCATGCTGAAATCCCGCCGCTCCCCGGTGCGTTCAAACGCGCCCTTTCCGCTTCCCACAAAGGGACGGGCGATCACACGGCCCACACCGTGTTTCCCCTGCAGCTGCCTGCGGGCAATGCGGCACATTTCATAAAGCCGTTCAAGGGGAATAACATCCTTATGGCAGGCGATCTGGAACACGCTGTCCCCCGAGGTGTAAACAATGGGATAACCGGTACGCATGTGCTCTTCACCCAGCTCATCCAGGATCGCGGTGCCGCTGGCCGGTTTGTTTCCAATCACCTTTGTTCCGATCGCTTCCTCAAACTGCCTGATCACATCCCCTGGAAAGCCCTGCGGATAGGTGGGAAAAGGCTGTTTCACGACAAGACCGCTCATTTCCCAGTGCCCCGTGGTGGTATCCTTGCCCCGGGAACGTTCCATCGCCCTTCCCGCTGCTCCCACCGTGTGATCGGACAGGCTCATGCCAATGCCGGGAATGCCGCCCAGACCCATTTTTCGCATGTTGGGCACTTTCAGCCCCACCTTTTCATGTATATGCTTAAGCGTGTTGGCGCCCACATCTCCAAACTCCGCCGCGTCCGGCAGATATCCGGCCCCAACCGAATCCAGCACGATCACGATTGCGCGTTTCATTCCATCCTCCTCCGTATCTGTTGAAGCCCCTTGCAGGCTTCGGCTCCTTCATCATTCTACACCTGTTTCCGTTTTTTGAAAAGACACCGCCTCAGGCTTGGTCAAAACTTTGATCTGACTCTTTTTTTCCTCCGCAAATTTGGTATAATAAGCATCATGCATATGTTTGTCGGAGGGAATCTGAATGGATCTGATCGCAACTGCGGCTTTCGGTCTGGAAGGCATCGTAAAAAGAGAACTGAATCACCTTGGCTATGAAGCAAGGGCCGATCTTGGCTGTGTACGTTTTTCAGGGGAAGCCGAGGATGCCTTCAAAGCCAACCTCTGGCTTCGCTGTGCCGACCGGGTGCTGATCCTGCTGGCCGAAAAAGAAGTGAAAACCTTTGAAGAGCTTTATCAGCTGGTGCTGTCCATTCCTTTTGAAAAAATTTTCACCCCGGACGCAAGCATCCCCGTGACCGGAAAATGCGTGAAAAGCACGCTGATGAGTGTGCGGGATTGTCAGGCCGTTTCCAAAAAAGCCATTGTGGAACGGCTGAAAAAGAAGTGGCACACCGATTATCTCCCCGAAAGCGGGGTGGAATACAAGGTGGATATCGCGATCCATAAGGATGTGTGCCGCGTCACACTGGACACTTCCGGCACTGCCCTTAACCGCCGGGGCTACCGCACCTGGAACGGGGAAGCTCCCATCCGGGAAACGCTGGCAGCCGCACTGGTGCTGCTCTCCCCCTGGAATGACCGAAAAAAAACGATCTCCTGCCTGCACGATCCCTGCTGCGGCACCGGCACGCTGCTGATCGAAGCCGCCTTTATCATGGCGGACCGGGCCCCCGGTCTCAACCGTTCCTTCGCAATGGAACAGTGGGCCCTTGCAAACAGGGAATGCCTGAAGGTCCTTCGTGAAGAAGCCCAAAGTCGCTTTCATCCCGAAAACATCCACGGCCTCTCCGGCAGCGATATCGACCCGGAAGCGTTGAAGCTGTGCAAAAAGCACATCGTACAAGCCGGGCTTGGCGGCAGGATCACCGTGTATGAAAAAGACCTGCGGGAGCTTACGTTACCAGGTGAGCTCTCCCCTGTGTGCTTCATTGCCAATCCGCCCTACGGGGAACGGCTCAGCGACCGGAAAAACTGTGAAAAGCTGTATCAGCAAATGGGGTTGATGCGTGCCCGCCATCCCGGATGCCGCATGTGCGTGATCACTGCCAGCGCGGATTTTGACCGTTTTTCCCGTTGCCGGCCTGTCTTTAGACGCAGGCTTTATAATGGCAGGCTGGAATGTGAATATCTGGTTTTTTAAGGGGCTGCCATGCAGCCCCTTCAGCATGAAAGCTGCGTTTTCGTGACAAAAAGCACATATACTTACGTTCGCAGCATCTCTATGAATGATTAAAGCCTCAGCCGGTGCTCCGACCTCAATTCGTTATAGTGGATCAGCAGCTCCATAGGAGGGTCGTCATCCGCATTTTCATAGCGGTCGATTCCTTCCCTGCGCACCCTGCGCAGCCATTCCAGCTGACCTTTCCGAAGGGGAAAACCGGAACGGACGGAGGATGCACACTCCCTGCACAGCACACCGCCGTTTTCCACGTCAAAAAGCAGAGAATCCTGAGCAGCACGGCCGCAGCCCACGCATTGATCCAGCACCGGCGCATAACCTGAAATGACCGCATAATGCAGCAAAAAGCCTGCCGTCACCGTTTCCCGGGGACGGGCCGTGTAGGCCAGCCTTCCCAAAGAACGTGCCAGGAGCGTAAACAGATGCAGGCTTTCCTGCCCGGGCTGAACGGTTTCCTCGCAAAGCTTCAGCATCAACGTGGCATGGCGCAGGGATTCATAATCCTCCCTCAGAGGATAATAGCTTTCCGTAAGGCTGCAGGAGGTCACCGTGGCATGGCCCTTTCCCATAAAAAGCACATATTCGCCAAAGGCAAACCATTCACTGCAGTTCATCAGCGGGCTGTTTGTGCGCTTGCAGCCGCGGCACAGGGCATCCACCCGCCCCATCGATGGGGTAAGCAGGGTGATCATGCGGTCATTTTCTCTCAGATCCGCGTGTCTGAGCACAATGCCCTGGGTTGTTACTGCTCCCATGCTTTCTCTCCTGAAAAAAGGGGCTGTTCCACAGCCCCTTTTATTTATTCTTCTGCACGGTAAACGCTGATATACAGTGCACCGTCCTGCGGATGGGCATCAATGCGCACCGGGTAAGGATAATCATTGCGGATGATAAAATTGAGCGAGCTGTTGCCTACCGCCGCATCCACTCCGTGAGGCAGATAACTGGCCCCGCTGGGACCGTGTGCCCTTCGCTTGATAATGGTAATGCCGGGAAGTTGAAGCACCGTGTTATACAGCGTGCTGCTCACCTGACAGGTGCCTCCGCCATAGCCCAGCTTGGTGGTGCCGTTTACCAGCACGGGAGCCGCCATATATCCGTTTGCAGCCCGGTAGGGGCCGATCTGCCCGTTGAAATCCAGCTTGTCACCCGGAGCAAAAACCAGCTCGTTCAGCTTTTCGCAGGCCACCCGGATATTCTGCATCCGTCCCAGATTGGATTCCGTTTCAGCAATATTGTAAAAGGAAACATAGGCTGCAATGGGATCATCGGTATCGGGATCATTCAGGTCCCGGTCCACCGCGCGAAGGTCCTTCAGGCATCTTGAATCGATATAGCCGTACTGACGTTTGAAAATCAGCTTTCCATAGCCGTTTTCAAACCCGATCAGGGCCACCTGTGCGCCATCATGCAGCGTGATCAGTTCCTCCCCGCCGCCGGGTTCTGACATGACAAAAGCATCCCCGTCACAGGAGGCAATGAACATAAACTCCACCACACCATAGGGCGGGGTATTCACCATGTCCACCACCCGCACCGCTTCCACGCAGCTGCGTTTCATGTAGCCTCTTTGGCCGTCATATTCGCACAGCAGCCAGGTGGGATCAAAATCAAACACGGGAATGCGTTTTCCCTTGGGAACGCGGATCAACACCTCCGCATCCTCCTCCGGTTGTTTCAGAATGTTGTATGCTCCCACGGTGCGGGCCGTGTAAACAGGCTGTTCCTCTTCCCCCAAGGCGCCCAGAGCCGTTATGAGCAGCACCAGCATAAGCAGGGCCGCGATTCCTCTTTTCACGCTCATTTCCTCACTGTTTCTGTGTTCATGCGTCATTCCGATACACCAGTATGGTCATGCAGAAATCATGCAGCACATATTCAAACCGCACCGGGAAAGGATAATCATTCTGGATGCGGAAATTGGCCCCGCCGGAGGACGCATCCACCCCATGAGGCAGATAGGCCGCGCCGCTGTCGCCGTGGGCGTGCCTTTCCAACACAGTGATGCCGGGCAATTGCAGCACGGCATTATAAAGCGTGCTGCTCACCTGGCAGCTGCCGCCGCCCATGCCTTGGGTGGTGATCCCGTCCGTCAGGATGGGCGCAGGCAAATAGCCGTTGGCTTTGGTGAAACGGCCCACCTGATTGTTGAAATCCAGCCTCTCACCGGGAGCCAGAGGGATCTGGCAAAGCCGCATGCAGCCTACGTTCAGGTTGTTGATGCGGTTGGGATTGTCGGTGAAAAAGGAGGAAAACACCGCGATGGGCATATTTTCTTCCTGTTCATCCACCGTTTTCGCCACAGGCAGAACATCGGTAAGCATTCTGGAATCGATATAGCCGTACTGACGCTTGAAAAGCACCTTCGCCCAGCCATCCTCAAAGCCGATCACCGCAACACAGGCCCCGTCCGTAAGCAAGGAAAGCGTTTCGGCATTCTGCTTCTTCTCGCTCAGCACGGGCGTGTCCTGATGGATGCGGGCAAAGTATTCATATTTTTCCACACCGTAGGGCGGGGTGTTCACCCGATCCACCGGGACCACCTCGTCCACCCGTCCGCGCACCACATAGCCATAGCCGCCGCCGTACACGATTTCCACATAATAGGGGTACACAGCGGTGATCTCCAAACGGGTCCCGCCGGAGCCAGCCTTGAAAATGCCCAGCACATCAGAATCCTTATCCTGTTCCTTATACACCTTGGTGTAGGAATTTTTATAGTTCCTGGTGATGATGCCGGTGTACAGCACCCTCTTTTTCTCTTTCTGCTTTGCCGCAAGGCCGCTCAAAGGCAGCATGCACATGACAAGCACCAGGGCAATCAGACCCGCCAACGTTCTTCTTTTCACGGTGACCTCCTTGTAACGGCCTTTCCCGCTGATTTACAGGTTTACACGATAATTATAGCATAGTTTTTCCCGGTAGAAAAGATTTTCGGAAGGATTTTTGCATATAGTTGGGTTAATATACCATAAGGATCATATCATCCACGCCGGAATAATCAGATTCCGGCGGTCAATGGCAGACAGTTCATTTCTCAGGCAAATGATCGCCCCGGTTCCCCGCGGAACAGACGCACTGTCCAGAATTCCGAATGCTCCGATCAGCTCACTGCCCGGATTCGACGATTTTTTGATCTCTATCGGATGCAGCATCCCATCGCTTTCCAACACGATGTCGATCTCATTGCTTTCTTTATCTCTGTAATAATGGAGCAGGCAATCCTTCGCACAGTTCCGATAGGTTTTGATGATTTCAGCCACGATATAGTTTTCAAGAACTGCTCCGTTGATGGCTCCGTTCCAGATTCTCTCATACATCTCCGCAGGAGAAGCCGGGGCATGACCGGCTTTTCTTTTCATGACCGACTCAAGATCGACGGAAAAAGGTTCGATCTCAGCGTCCCCGTACAATTCCGTCTGCGACAAGGCGGTCATATGAAGAATCGCGCTCTTCCGGCAAGAGATTCGCGGGCAAGATCCATCAGCTGGAAAGACCGGGAACCTGTCAGCCAAAACGAACCGGGCGCGGCACCGTTATCAACGGCTATCTTGATATATGAAAACAGTTCCGGCGCATACTAAATCTCATCAATCAGTACCGGAGCAGGATGCGATTCCAGAAAAAGAGCGGGATCCTTCTGAGCGAGCTGCCTTTCTGACAAATCATCCAGCGTGACCTTCCGTCTCGAAGTTCCTTCCATCAAATGCTCCAGCATCGTGCTTTTTCCAACCTGTCTTGGACCGATCAGCATAATGCAGCTGTACTCCCGCTCCACTTCAAGGAACTTTTTCTCCAGGGAACGATTCATATAATCCATGACAAAACCTCGTTATGGCTAAAATGCGATGCAATCATATTTTAGCCATAATGTTGAGTTGCGTCAATAAAAATCCCGAATTTAGCTCAAATCCTGATGATTCTGATGAATCACAATACAACTGCTTACGAAGTAAAGGTCTACATTGTTATTTCTGTTTCGCAAGCGATTAGCTTGTGATGGTTTACTACAGCTGCAGAGCTTGCTCTGCTCAAACGGTGATTGGGATCGCTATTACCGATAAACGAACAATGACCTTTTGGCATGCATCTATATTCAAGAATTATACCAGATTTAGTATGATTATCTTGTTATGTATCAACATTTTATCGACAAAGATTCTGCATTGTGCTATACTTAGATTGGTTTTTGGACACGCATTTTTCACATCCCAAGATCATATATCAACAACATCCATTGTCGAACAGTACGAATGTTGAATGATGCAACAAATATGAAGGAGAGATTTCCCATGAAAAGATTGATCATTTTCCTTGCAGTGATTCTTGTGTGTTCTTCCTTTTCTTTTTCATTTGCTGAAGAAGAACAGAAGTCCGGGGGAATATTCAATTCGATTGGCTCGTTCTTTTCAGATACATTGAATGATGCTTCACAATGGGTCGAAGGGCTTTGGGAGAATACAACCAAGTGGATTGATGGCGCATGGAAAGATGCCGCTGTGTGGATAAACGGCGTTTGGGGCGATGCCTCAAAATGGATTGAACAGACATGGAACGATTCTTCCGTCTGGGTCAGCAGTATCTGGGGCGATGCTTCCAACTGGGTATCTGATATGGTAAGTACATGGTGGACCAACACTTTCAACACTGTAACAGAAGATACCAGGAACATCTGGACATGGCTTCAAGATAAGGCAGATGACTGGAAAGTTCATGAATCCGATTTACTTGAAAGTATCAAAGTCGCTATTGCTTCTGCAGGTGATAGCTCTGAAGAAAATGTCAAGGATTTGTTCTTTGCATTGCTTGTCAAGCTTGGTATCAACGAAACAGATTCCGAAAAAATATGGACCACCATTCAGGCTTATGCGGAGCAAAAAGGCATTTCTTCTATTGCTTCTGCAAAACTATCCATCCCTTATCTGCTACAGTTGTGTTCAGACAGTACGGATCAGGCAAATGGCAATCCCATCCCCGCTGTTGCTGTTGCGCAGTATCTGACCGGCATTATTGAAAAATTAGGCATTAACGATAATGATGCTGCCAATGAACTTGTATCTCAGCTAAGCGATGCTCTTGCCGGTATCTTATGAATATTGATTGGAGGGCTGTGCGATGAAAAAGTTAGTTTCAATGATTCTGACGATTATGCTGTTTTCTGGTTGCATTTCATTTGCTCCGGTTTCCGTGGCTGAAGAAGGAGATAATGTAATATCTGCTCTATCTGATACTCAGCGTAACTCTGTTGGTGTTTTGAACTACTTAGCCTATTTGACTAAAGAAATTGAAAGTCAGAAAAGTAACAGACTGTATCTGGAAAATGCATATTCATCGCTGTATAACAACACCTACATGAACGCAATTGATGAAGTTACTCTCGGTCAGGTAAAGAGTCTGCTGACTGCATTATTCAACTTCAAAATGATTACAACAAAGCGCGATCGTCTTGAATATATCTATGAACAGAATCAAGCGCAAACCATTCGAAATGCTGTTCCCAACCCATTAACTGTGATGAATATTATTCAATCTGGCAGTTGGCAAAAGGCACTTATCTCTGTTGTGTTTATGGCAGTTGATTCTATCTCGAGCTATTATCACAGTAAAAACACCCCCGATTTGGAATACTTAAAAGGTGGCTGGGAACTTGATGATGAAGAATCTGAGGTGTTGCATTCCGGTCATCTTGATTCCATCGATTATTTGTGGGAAATCATTCACGATTATGATCTCCCTGCCGATCTTGCAATCAACGAGGACGATATTGATCGATTCGTTATCTGGAAAAACAATACAAACCTTGTCGGACGCATTCAGTTCCTCGAATCAAATCAAACTGTGTATCAGGCATTCGGTGAATACTGGTTGGTTTTGGCTGAAACCTATTACGATCACGGTGATTTCGCAAAATGTTTGGAAGCAGTAAAATCCTACGAAACCAACAGTACAAGGATTTTCCGCAAAGACTATCATTATGCTAAAGTTCTGCCTCTTGCTATTAACGCCGCCAGTGAAGTATATTCAGATGATCAGTACGCAGCAGAAGCTGCAAGATTTGCATCCCGTATCGTGGCTAACTGCAATCAAGAAGACTGGGTACTTCGCTATTTTGCTGCCGTGACTTTTGTTGAGCTTGCAGGTCGAACTTCTGACAACACTTATCTACAAAAAGCATATAACATCGCTTTGGACAATGTAAACACCCTTGTTCAGGAACAAATTGCCAATAACAATATATATTTGACAGAGGTCAAGCTTGAGCCGATCCCAGCAGGTTCAACCGAAACAAAAAAGAAGGAGATTGAAACCTATAACAAAGGCTTGCAGGAAGCACGCAAAACTGCTGTTCCCCCTGTCTCTGATGCGTTGACGTTGAATTGCGATTTGCTTTTCTCTTTGGCTAACCAGCTCAATGTAAGCTCTGACGAAAGGGCGAAAATTACCGGAATCCTTTTCGGTCACGGTGATGTGCTGTTTTTGAATCCATTCATTAACGACCTGTATGTATTTGAAGCTGCATCAGGTGATTCAGCAGATAATGTGGATGTCTTCTTTGACGGAAAAGAGATCAAAATTCCTGCCATGTATTTAACAGAGAATACGGATATTTCCGTGGGCGGATTGGATAGCAAAACAGGTCAGATTTTCAGTATTGATGATTGGACATTGAAATTGGTTGAGCGGAAATCATCTTCAGAATTGAATACATTCACAGCAACATTTACCAGTCAAACAGCGTTCGGTTTTGCCTATACAGAAGGTTCTACTGTTTGGATCAATATAAAACCTGCCGGAGATGACCATACAGCAGATATGCAGATTTCCTTTAATGTAACATCAAAAACGGACTTCATTATTCCACATCTCACCTTCCAGAGGATTAAGTAATGAAAACAAAAGCAAAAATAGCGTTGTTTCTGGTCTTGCTTGTTATCAATTTTAACCAATCAGCATTAGCAGATTTTGACGAAACAGACCATAATCGTTGGACAGAAACGATGCTATTCGGCAATCCAAGTTATTCAAGCAGTAAATATCCAGAAACAAAAGCAAATGTTGTTTTTCTTGAGGACGCATTGATGATTTGTATTGATGAGTTTTCAACGAATCGCAATAAATGCCAAGAAAAGCTTAATCATCTCATCACTGCCCATGTTCCTAATCTTCCTTCAGATATCTCAGTAATTGATTTTACTGCTGGCAACTTTCATGAAGAAACAAGCCACCGTGCTTACACTCACCGCGGTTGGTATTATGAGTATAACTCATTTGCAACAGAAAAAAGTCATCCTGAAATACGAAGACAGATACTCATATCAGTAGTAGATTATGTTTTTTCCTTTAACAAGTATTCTACAAGCCCAAAACAAGCAGAAGAGCTTTGCGACGCTATGTGTTGTTTCTTATACAACACGCATATCATTGCTGACAGATATCATAGCAGTGCATATTATGGAGCTGTTAGTACATTACCACTAGCATATTCTGGTGCTGAATCGGTCATACAGGATCTTCTGATATGTTTACCTGTTCTTTTCAAAGATCAGGTAAAAAGTGACAGTAATTATTCGGCTCTCATAAGAAAGCTTCAAAGTATGGATAGCAGAATTATCAAATCACACCGAGCCAACATAACCAGTGAAGAACATCTTGAAATAGACCAACAGTATGCCAAGGAGTTGCGGGATATACTTAAGCAATATATTCCTGATCTGCTTCTCCAACAAACATGGTTTAATCATGTGTTTTCACTCAAATGGAGTGGTAATCAGTATCAGTAAACTATATAAAAATCGGGATACCATCAAATTGTTGTCAACACAAAGGAATTATTATCGATTCCTCATGATCTGTCAGCCATCCGTATCATCACAGCATTCCATACGCAAAAACTGTAAATGTCAAGCAGTTTTATACATGGTTCAGTAAAAAACTCCTTACCGGTCATGTAAAAAAATCCTTACCGAGCGATGGCAAAATCATCTTACCGCGCACACAAAAACCGCTTCCGAAGAAGCGGCTTATTTGATTCTGTTATCCAAATCTCTCCCCGTTCAGGGGTTCACCACATTCTGCGCTTCCCCGCGCAGGAACGCTTCCACATTGCTCACGGCAATATCCATCAGCCGCTTCCGGCTCTCCTTGGGAGCCCAGGCGATATGGGGCGTCATGATGCAATTTTCCACATTGTAAAGGGGATTATCGGGCAAAGCCGGTTCCACAGCCTGCACATCCATTGCGGCACAGAACATTTTTCCGCTCTCCAGGGCTTCCTTCAGGGCTGCTTCATCAATGAGCGGGCCGCGTGAGGTGTTGATCAGCATCACGCCATCCTTCATCATCGCGATGGACTCCCGGTTGATCATCCCCCTGTTTTCCGGAAAAAGCGGGCAGTGGAGGCTGATCACATCCGACCTTCTGTAAAGCTCCTCCAGCGACACCCGTTCCGCACCTTCGGTATCCGCTGCCATCGTGTCATAGCAAAGCACGTTCATTCCGAACGCGGCAGCCATTTTTCCCACAGTGCGGCCAATGCGGCCATAGCCGATGATGCCCATGGTTTTACCTGCAAGCTCGATCAGGGGATAGTTCCAGTAGCAAAAGTCGGGACAACGGCTCCAATCCCCCGCCTTTACGGAAAGAGAGTGTTCGCCGACATGGTGGCACATTTCCAGCAGAAGGGCCATGGTGAACTGAGCCACAGCCGCCGTGCCGTAGGTGGGAATGTTGCACACGGGGATCCCCGCTTCCTTTGCGGCCGCCACGTCCACCACATTATATCCGGTCGCCAGGACGCCAATGTATTTCAGCTGCGGCAGCTGCTTTATCACATCCGCATCCAGAGGGGTCTTGTTGGTGATCACGATCTCCGCCCCACTGGCCCTGTGCAGGATCTCTTCATTTCCGTCACGGTAAAGGGTGCGGTCATACACGGTAAGCTCACCCAGTTTTTCAAACCCCTCCCAGCTCAGATCGCCGGGGTTTTCGGTAAATCCATCCAGAATTACGATTTTCATGTTGTGTCCTCTCTGCCTGTTTCGGTGATATGCCAAAGCAGGCTACCGCTCACTTTTTCAGTTCCCTTATTCCGGCGGCCCCCAGCATAAGCAGGCCGCTGTCTGAATTCCACATGTTCATCTGCATGCCGCCGTCCTCCAGCCAGGGCTTAAGCGGAGCCGCCCCGCCAAAGTGCACACCGCTCCACTTGCCGTACTTTTTCGCGGTGTCGATAACACGATGGAAGGCATCCACGATTTCCGGGTCATCAAAGTGACCCAGAATGCCGTAATCCTGCGTCATGTCGTTGGGGCCGATCAGGGCCACATCGATCCCGGGAACCGCCATGATCTCATCAATGTTTTCCACACCCTTCCGGGATTCGATCTGGCACATCAGAATGGTGCCGTCGTTAACAGAATCCATATACGCCCGGCTGTCCGTCACCTTCTCAAAATCGGTATGCGGCCGGGAAAGCGACACACCGCGGTGTCCCATCGGGGCATACTTGGTGCAATCCACCAGCATACGGGCCTGTTCCGCACTCTCGGTGTTGGGAAGCAGCATACCTGCAGCACCCATTTCCATAAACTTGAGAGCATGTTCCCTGCGCATTTCGGGAATGCGCACCAGAGAGGGCATTCCGATGCTGCGGGCCACCGCAAAAATATCGGCCACCTCCCTTGTGGTAAAGGAACCGTGTTCACAATCCACAATAAAGAAATCGAAGCCGCAGTTTTGCAGTATTTTAGAAATATCCGGGCTGGCAAAGGTGGTCACCATGGTGCCAAGCACATGCTCCCCGGCACGCAGACGCTGTTTCAGATCATTGATATACATTTATACTTCCTCCGCATCAAATCGTTCTTTGGACATCACTCTCACCCGGCATGCACCTCAAGCCATCAGCTTCTCGCTTTCCGCCCGGGTAGGCAGCGCCAGGCCGATAGCCCCGCGCTTTTTGACCGCTAGCGCACCGGCTGCGTTGCAGAATGCCGCCAGCTTTTCCGCAGGCATATTTTCCCGCAGGCCCACGCACATGGCCGCGGCAAAGGTGTCACCCGCACCGGTGGGATCCACTGCTTCCACTTTTATCCCTTCCGCTACCGCCACAAGCCCATCCCGGCTGATGAGCGCTCCGTTTTTATCCATCGTGATCGCCACCGTGGAAGGACCCATCCTGTGCAATTCCTCCAGCACCTCCGGTATCCGTTCCCTTCCGGTGATCATTTTTGCCTCCGCCAGCGTGGGCGCGATCATATCCGCCACCGCCACCGCAGAGCGGATCCGTTCCATCGCCTCGCGGCGGGCGATCATCTCCACCCGGATGTTGGGATCAAAGGAGACCGGAATACCCTTTTGGCGGGCGATCGAAACCAGCCTGCCGCAGGCTCCCCGCATTTCCTCCGTCAGCTCCAGCAGCATGCCGGGATAATGCACACAGAAGGCTCCGGACAGCTTTTCTTCATCCAGATCCTCCGCTGAAAGGAGACTGCCCACTGAACGGTTCCGGTAATACTGATAGTGCCGGCCATCCGGTGCATATTCAAGAAAAGCGATCCCGATCTGACCGGAATCGGACATCGTGAGGTTGTTCAGGTCCACTCCCTGCTCCCGCATCACCTTCACCGCGAGTTGGCTGAGACTGTCCCGGCCGATCTTGCCGATGAAACCGCTTTTTCCGCCCAGCAGCCCAGCGGCACAGGCAAAAATAGCGGCTGAGCCGCTCACCGTTTTCAGCACCGAACCCGGCTCGCTGATCAGCTTCCCGGTTTCTGTGGGGATCATATCGATCAGCAGTTCTCCCAGGGCATAGATCATTCCGGTGTTCCTTATCTGCAGGTCTTCCGTCGATTCAGACATAGGACTACCCTTTCTATTAGTAATATTCATGCAACATTACTGAACTGTTATTTCAGTATATCTGCATTGCAGCGGTTTGTCAAGCCCGGTTTCCGGGCCATTTTCGGGTATATATTGACTTAAAGGCTTTGAACTCCTATAATATTACTGAAAAAGTAATACCAGAGGAGAAACGAATGAAAAAAGTTACTTCCAAGGATGTTGCCACCAGAGCCGGAGTGTCGCAAACCACCGTTTCGCTCATCCTGAACAACAGCCCCAAAAACACCTTCAGCGATGAGACCCGCGCCCGTGTGCTGCAGGCTGTGCAGGAGCTGGGATATCAGCACACTGTGCATGCCCATTCCGGCGATAAAAAGAAAAACGGAAGAATGCTGCTCGTTCTGATCCCCACGCTGGTCAACCCCTATTACTCCGATCTGGTCAGCCTGATCGAGGATTATGCCGAAAAACTGCACTACCATGTGATGGTGTGCAACACCTTCCGCAAGCCCAGCCTGGAAAAATACTATCTCGACTGCTTCGCCGGTTCCCTGGCGGACGGCATCATCTACACCTTCCTCCCCGGTTATCCCCATCTTGTGGAGCAGATCGGCCGGGATATTCCGGTGGTCATGATCGGAGAAAAGAAAAATGACCTGAACATCTGTTCCATTGAGCTGAGTAACCTGAGGGCCGGCGCGATGCTGGCGGAGCATCTCATCAGCCTCGGTCACCGCCGCTTCGTGTTCATCTCCACCCCCATCAACAGCATGACCCTGGCCCGTTCTCAGCGTCTGGAAGGCATTCGCATGCAGCTGGAGCAGTCCGGCATCACCGACGGGTTGCAGGTGCTCACCTCCGAAGCCCTGAGCGAGCAGGACAAGCGGGAGGACGGGCTGCCCTACGAATACTCCATCGGCCGCCAGCTCACGGCGCATCTGCTCAGTGAAGGCACCGACGCCACTGCTTTGATCGGTGTGAACGACATGACCGCCGTGGGGATCCTGAACGAATTGAACCGGCAGGGGCTTCGGGTCCCCCGGGATTTTTCGGTGTGCGGCTTTGACAACATTTTTTCCGCCAGTACGACCACCCCGGGGCTCACCACCATCGACCATCATCTGGGTGCAAGATGCGAATCCGCAGTGGATATGATCGTGTGCCGTCTGGAACCGCTGGACAGCCGGAATCCCTATGTGAGCAAAATCGAGTATACCCCTCAACTGATCGCAAGGGATTCCACCGGTCCCGCGCCCCGGAGCCGCCGCTGATCAGAGCAGCACCACCTTTTTCTCCCTGTAAGCCTCAAGAGCCGCAGTCAAAAGCTGATGGCTCTTTTTTGCTTCCTCCGGTGTGAAGCAGCCGAAGGGGCAATCCCTTCCCGTCAGTTCACACATGTAGGCCGCATACATCTGCAGCAGTGCATCCGAAAAGCCAAACTCGAAAATGCCTCCGGTGATCACAGGATAAAGCGTCGTCTGTCCTACCGGGAGCCGGGCCCAGGCCTGGTTTTTTCCGTGATCCACGGTGTAATGAAGATGATTGGGGTCCTCTGTCGTAAAGCGCAGGGACATTTTCAGGCCATACAGCTCATATTCCACCGTGTTTCCGCATCCGGGCGCCATACGCTTCATATCAAACTGGACCGGAAACCGGTCACCTGCGTCATTCGTTCCCTCACACAGCAAAACGGCATTATCCCATGTACCGCAGGGAACAGGATTGCCGTCCTGATCCGGACGGGTATGGATGATATCGGAAAGCACGGCGCTCACGGAAACAGGCCGGATCCCCAGCCGGAAGGGCAGATGCTGGGTATGGATCCCCAGATCGCCCATGCAGCCGTATTCCCCGTTTTCACTGGTGATGCGTTTCCAGTTGATGGGCTTTTGAGGGTCCATATCCGAGGAATGTTGGATCGCGAAGCGGGCGCCGATCAGCTGTCCCAGCTTTCCCTCGCGGTAAAGACTCACCATTTTCTGCACTGCCGGGTAATAGGGAAACTCACTGGTGCAGCGCACAAGCACCTCAGGATGCGCATTTATTTCCTTTTCCACCTGCTCAAAGGCGGCAAGATCGATGCCGAAGGGCTTCTCTCCCAACAGATGCCTGCCTGAACGGATCACTGCGCTGTAGACCTCCGCATGCATCCGGTGAGGCACTGCACAGTAGACCGCCTCGATCTCGGGATTATTCAGCATTTCCCGGTAATCATGGTAAAAATAGCGTGTTTCCGGCACACGCCTGAAATAATCCAGGTTATCCTCATTCACATCGCAGGCGGCAATGATCACGGGACGGGGCAGATCCTGCTTCAGATGCAGCCAGCGCATGGAAGCACTGGCAAATTCCCGCCCCATCAGGCCGCAGCCGATCACACCAAAGCGTACACACCGGGTATCCTTAATCATTTTTTCCCTCCGACACGGCATTCAGCGCCTTTTCAAACAAACCGATCAGCTTCCTGATCATTTCCTTTCCGGTGATCAGGGGAAGCTTTGTCAGCACGACGGGCGGACAATTGGGCTTATAGGTCTGCGCACTGGCATCCACACACAGATTTCCGTTCAGATACCGGCAGAACGCAGAAGCCGTTTCCACTTCCCGGAAGCACAGGGCGCTCATGAAGCCGTCCCCATCCGCCTCGGTCAGCATTGCAGGATACTTTTCCGCGAGTGCTTCCAGCTGCCGGTGATATTCCCGGCCATTTTCGGTGATCTCCTGCCCGTTCAGGCACACAAAGGTCAGGGTGATCAGGTAGGCAAGAGACGCAAGCTCCTCCTGGCCGTTGGTGACCAGGGCCCCAAACTGGCTCATCGTATCGAAACGGGCGGAAGAAAGCATCTTGCTGGCAGGGTACACTCCGCCGGGGAACCCCTTACCGATGGAAACAAAATCCGGCGTAAGCTGATACTGACGGAACAGGAACATGCCGTCATACCAGGCACAGGACTGGATCTCATCACACAAGACCGGCGTGTCATATCGTCTGCAAAGACGGTAGCATTCCTGCAGGAATTCCTCCTTCAGGCGGATGCCGCCATAATTCATCATGATGATCTCGTGGCAGAACCCAGCTGTTCTGTAGGGATCCCTGTTATAGGTCTCCATGATCCTGCCGAAGGCTTCCGCATCATTGATGGGCACCGGGACCACCTTATACAGCCCGCACTTTTCCGCCTTATCCCGGAAAGCAGGCCACAGACCCCGGAGCGTTTGGGCAAACACCGTGGTGCCGTGATAATTGCCGGTGATCCCGCCCGCGTTATCCGCCATCACCAGAAACACCGGGATCTTTCCCTCATTCGGGGTTTCCCCTTTTTCCAGCCCGTAAAAACGGGTAAGCATCATCTTGAGGGCGGCTTCCACCGCCAGAGACCCGGTTTCCAGATTGATCACCGTGTTGATCACTCCGCTTTCCCGGGAGGAAAGGATCTGCTCCATCCGGGGATCCTCCGGGTTGAGCCCGTTGGCCAGGGCGATCAGATGTCTTTCCGTTTTCCGGGTCACGTATCCGCGGGTGTTGTTATGGGTGGCATTCGGAATGCCGATCCTCTCCGCATTTTGGATCAGCCGGTAGCCCGGAAAGCTGTGACCCAGAGAGATCTGGTAATGCTCGCTCTTTCCGGTAAAAAAGAGCCGTCCATTCTCCCCCACGCGGAACGCGCCCAGGCCGTTCACAGGGGCAAGAGCACTGTGCTGCGCCGCACGATAGGCCGCAGTGGGCGCACCCTGCTCCTGATCTTCAAAGGCGGGAACGACCTGTTCCCCCACATGATCCATCAGCTCATTCTGTCTTTTTGCAAAGGCTTCCGGGAAAAAGCTGACCTTTTCATCCGCGATCCTTTTCAGTTCATTTTCATCCTCCCCGGTAAGCCAGGCCCGGGAGGCACACACCGCGTTGATATATTCCTCCCCCAGCAGATCTGTCAGGGAAAGCTTCACATTTTTCAGCATCTTTTTTCATCCTTTCCGGCTTGCATCCGGGGTCTGTTACACCCGGACAAACTCGATATCCGCCATTTTGCAGAGCATGCGGAGACGTTCTTCCATATTTCCCGGAATGATCACCTCATGATGGCTTGCCCCGGCTTCCAGCCATTTCGTGACCATGCCCCGCACACCGCCCTCCGGCTTATAGAAAAGGTAGGGCATATCGTTATATTTCATTGCGTGCTCATCGAGGATCTCTCCCTGAGAAACCACCATTCTGAAATGCTCCCCGCTCACATGCACCAGGCTCACCACCGTGGCCGGGCCGGGTTCCAGGGTAAACAGCACGGTTGGAGGATTATCCAGCCCGCCCTCGCTGAGCACCCGGTTTTTCAGATACGGTTTTTCATCCTTTCTGGCCATTGCCCAGTTGCCCTCGCCCTGGTGGCACATCAGCACGGCATCCCGCTTCAGATCCATCATATACATTTCGGAAAAATCAGCAATGCCGCACATGCGGATCATTGCGGCCATCAGCATCGCGGTCATCGCGTCCCCTTCCGCACCGTAGCCGTAGCCATCCGCCAGCAGGTTGGACTCCGCCAGCAGAGGAAGCCTGCGGAACCGTCCGTCCGCGCCGAATTCCTCAAAGTGAGCGGTGAAACCGGCATAGCCTCTTTCTTCAAGATAGCGCTTCATGCCCAGATACTCCCGTACCGCTTCGTCAAACGCTTCCACCGGCATCGTTTCGTCGATCCGGAAAAGATGCTTTTCTCTTTCCTGCTCCTGCCGGATCTCTTCCACGGTCACCTTTTCACAGCAGGACCAGATCGTGCCCACAGAATCATAGATAATCTCCGGTCCCAGCTTCCTGAACACCGCCATATCATCCGTGATCACATCTCCCATGCCCTGAAGTTTGCCGACAATACCGATCTTCATATCCTTCAGAGCCGTCACGGTGGCCGCTGCCGCGGCAAAATCATCCACAAAATGCTTCAGTTCGCCATTCAGCCTGCTGCCCGCGAAAAACAGGCACGGTATGCCGGAACGCATCAGGCAGTTGGCATTATCCTGCGAGCCGTGGATCCCCTGATTGACCGTCAGGTCCAGCTCCACAAAATCGTCCCGCACCGTTTCCTCAGGCTGCACCAGAGCAAGAGCCAGAGGAAGGGTGTTCTTCTTCATCGCATGCACGATATACTGCCCCTGTGAATAGGTGAGCAGGAAGATCAAAATCCCGTCCAGATGCTCCCGGTTAAACTGCTCCGTATAGCGCTCGATCAGTTCCCGGTTGAAGGCAACGCCCGGAAACACCGTTTCAAGCTCCTCTCCATCCAGCGTGCTTCTGATCTCATCCACATAATTCTTCTGTCTTTCAATGATCCCGGGAAAGAGAGGTTCATACCCCTCCAGCATCAGGGCCAGAATTCCAAGTCGGGTCTTTTTACTCATTTTCACTTTCTCCTTCATAAACCGGCAGCAGGGCCTGATATAGTTTCCGATAGCGCGAATAAACTTTTTCATATATTTTTGCGTGATCCGGGTCCGGCAGGAACGTTTCCATGTTTTTCATCGGGGGGATCGTGCCCTTTCGGATGATCCCGGTTCCCCAGGCTGCAAGCAGCGCCGCGCCCCGGGAAGCCATTTCCGGGGTATCAGCCGTGATGAACGGAACGCCGCACAGATCCGATTTGATCTGCGTCCACAATGAACTTCTTGCTCCCCCGCCCAGAGAATACACACATTGGACCGGGCAGCCCCGAGCAATAAACAATTCCATAAAATCCCGCAGCAGATTTCCGATCCCCTCCATCACGCTGCGTACAAGATGGGCCCTTGTGGTTCCAAGTCTCATCCCGAAAAAGCACCCGGAGGCACCCGGGCAGGCATCCGGATCCACGATCCCGCTCAGAAACGGCATGAACAGCACGCCCTCCGCTCCCGGCGGAACCGAACAGGCCATTTGGTTCAGCCCGTCATAGTTTTCTTCCCCGTTCATCAGATCTCTCAGCCAGGTAAGGCTTCTTCCTCCGGCAGGGCCGATGCCAAGGCAAATAAATTTTCCTTTAAGAGCATGACGGTATACGGTTAGACGGTGCGCCTGCTCCATCACCGGGACGTCTGTACAGGCTGCCATCACAAGCGCGGTGCCGGTCGTTTCCGTCACGACGCCTTCCCCGTCACAGCCTGCCGCAAGCGCGGCGGAAATCTGGTCCATCGCTCCGGCCACCACGGGGATACCCGCAGGCAGCCCCAGCATCTTAGCCATTTCCGCCTGAAGGAAGCCTGCTTCCGTTCCCGGCTCCACCAAAGGAGGAAGCTTATCCTCCAGGATCCCGGCGGCATCCAGTGCCTTCTTCCAGTAGGAATCCTCCTTCAGGCTGAACCATCCGGCAGAAGTCGCAAGGGCTTTTTCACACACGTAATTTCCGGTAAAACAGAAAATAAGATAATCCTCCAGAAGCAGAAAACGGAATGCTTTCCGGAAAACCTCCGGCATTTCTTCTTTTATATAAACCAGCTTTGCCAGAGGAAGGGCTCCGTCGATTCCAGGAAGGCCGGTGGTTTCGTAAAATACTTTTTCCGGAAGGAGGTTTCTTAGTTTTTCAGCCTGGGCGGCTGCCCGGCTGTCCAGCCAAACAATGAAGGGCATCAGCGCCGCGCCGTTTTCATCCACCGCGGTAAGGGTTTCTCCCTGGGTGGTGAAGCCCAGCGTGATCACCCGGTAATCCCCTCTGGAAAGCACCTCCCTGAAGCTCCGTGCGATTGCGTCCAGATACACGGATGCTTCCGCTTCCACCCGGTCTTTTCCGTAAAAATGAAGCGGGTACTCATAGGAAGCGCATTCCAAAAGCAAAAGCTCCCTGCTGAACAGGCACACCTTCACCATCGTGGTTCCCACATCCAGGGCGGCAATACATTCCGTCATCGCGTTTTCCTCCTCAAGGCTCCGGTCAGTATCTGATCTTCACGCGCTCTCCTCTCTCCGCTGAGCGCTTCGCTGCCAGGCAGGCCGCGGCGCTGTTCAGGCCGGCTGTCAGATCCGACAGCGCAGGCTTTCCCGAAAGCACGTTCATAAAATCCACCGCCAGCAGGTCGTCTCCGCCGAAATGCTGGCCGCCCTTGTCAAACCGGTGATACACTGTCTGCGCTGTGAGATACCGGTCCTCCCGGATCTGACCTTCGTAGAAATCAAATTCCGCACTGCCGTCGGTGCCGATGAAACGTCCCCCGCGGCGAGCCGCACTCTTTTTCACCAGGAAGCATTGATTATAGCTGATGATCGCACCGCCCGGCGTTGTAAACATCGCGCTGGCCATATCCTCATTGCCGGTGTCCACCGCGAAAGCGCAGGCATCTCCCTGAACATCCTCATGCAAAATGCGCTCCACCGTGTAGCTGCTTTCCCGGCAGGTGCGGAATTCCGGGCAGTCCGGGCAGTGCAGCCCGGCAGGGTGATCGCCCCTGAACCAGTTTTTCGCGGTTTGGGCATACACATAATCCGGGTTTTCTCCCATAATATAGCTGATAAAGTCGATATCATGGGTGGTCTTCTGCAAAAAAAGTCCTCCCGTCTGCACAGGATCCCGGTACCAGCTGTGATAATACACGCTGCCGTAGGGCACATTGTTATTGGACTGCACCATCACGATGCGCCCCAGCACGCCGCTCTCCACGATGCGGCGCATTTCCTGCACGATCTGCGAGCAGCGCAGCGGGAATGACACCACCACCTGCTTTTCCTTTCCCTCACCGGCCGCTTTCAGCTGACGGTACTGTTCCTCCGTAATGCACACCGGCTTTTCCAGAAACAGTGGAATATCCCTTTTCAGCACCTCGCAGGCATAAGGCGTGTGAAGGGAGCAGCGGGTGCCGATAAACACCCCGTCCGGCTTCTCCGTATCCATCATTTCACAGGCGTTTTCATAATAATGCACAGCCGAAAAGCGCCTGTCCCCCTCCGTTTTGCTCCGGATCTCCTCTGCACGGGGATCTGTGATGCCGGTCACCTGGATATCCGCATCGATATTTGTGAATGCTTTCATCATCGTTTCAGACCGAAGTCCGTAGCCGATAAAGCAAATCTTTTTCATTTGCGCCTCCATTATTACTAATAATTTATGTAAGACCCTAATAAATTAATCTTGACAGATACAGACAAAGCTGTTATAGTATGGTTGATATCAGCTTGCATGTATATTATCGCACAGGAAAAACAATGTGTCAAGATAAAGCCTCTCATTTCGCGCTTCCTATTGTGATCCGTCTACGGCATAAATATTACTAATATTCCTTTGTTAATTCAGTCAGAAAGGTTGTTATCCATATGCAGCAGCACCCGGCAGGAATTTCCCGTACGAAGCGAACCGTACTGCAGCGTTTCGTTGCTTATGTGCGCAAGTACTGGTTCGTGTACATGCTGGTCCTTCCCGGACTGGTGTTCATGATCCTGTTTGATTACAGTCCCATGTACGGCATCCAGCTCGCATTCAAGGATTATTCCCCCCGTCTGGGCGTGTGGGGAAGCAAATGGGTGGGACTGAGCCACTTTGGGGAAATGATCAACGACCCTATGTTCATCCGTGCCTTCAACAACACGGTGATCATCAATGTGTATCATCTTATTTTCGGGTTCACCTTCAATGTTTTTCTGGCCCTTATGCTCAACGAGATCCGCCTGCACAAGGTGAAAGCCGTGCTGCAGACCTGCGTTTATCTTCCCTATTTTCTTTCCTGGGTCATTTTCGCTGGTCTCGTTCAGGTGTTCCTGGAGTTCCCCTCCAACAGCGATACCGGCGGCATGATCAATCAGCTGATCATGGTGTTCGGCGGAAAACCCATCAATTTCATGAAAGAACCGGGCCTGTTCAGGGCGATCCTGGTAATAACCAACATTATCAAAACCTCCGGTTATTCCACCATCGTCTATCTTGCCGCCATTGCTGGCATCGACCCCGCTCTGTATGAAAGCGCCGCGGTGGATGGCGGAAACCGCAAGGATATGCTGATCCATATCACCCTCCCCCGCATCCTCCCCAGTGTGGCCATCATGTTCATCCTGCAATTGTCGGGCATGTTCTCTTCCAACTTTGATCAGGTTTACAACCTTTATAACAACTATGTTCTCAGCACCGGCGATGTTCTTTCCACCTATATTTACAGGATCAGTCTGGGCGGCTCCGGAACGGATTTTGAGCTTTCCACTGCAATGAACCTGGTGCTCAACCTGATGGGGCTCGTCCTGGTGGCCATTACCAACCGTTTTGTGAACAAGCTGGATGTTCAGGGCATATTCTGAAGAAAGGGGGAAGAAAAAGTTGTCAGACGTTTTCAAACCGAAAAAACGCATGCTTCAGAAACTGCATTTCAATTTCTATGATGTATTCGTGCTTCTGTTCTGCTTCATTTTCGCTTTGCTCTGCGTTTACCCCATGTGGTATGTGCTCATCGCCTCCGTGACCCCCTATTCGGAATTTGTCAAGGGCGGGCTGATGATCATCCCCCGGGGCGGCATTGACCTGCAGTATTACAAAGCCATTTTCACGACCAGAAGCTTTATCAACAGTCTGGGCATTTCCGTTGCCGTGACCGTGCTGGGCACCGTACTTACCGTGCTGGTCACATCAACAATGGCATATGGGGTAAGCAAGACCCACGTGAAAGGCATGAAGGTACTGAACGCGCTCGTGGTGTTCAACCTGTTTTTCTCCGGCGGCCTCATCCCCCAGTATATGCTCTATAAGGACCTGGGCCTGCTCAGGACCTTCTCGGTGATGGTGCTGCCGGGCGGTCTCAACATCACCTACTTCATCATCATGCGCAACTACTACTCCTACTCCATTCCCAAATCGCTGGAGGAAGCCGCCCTGCTGGACGGATGCAATGAGGTGGGCGCCTTCTTCCGCATCATCATTCCCATCAGCCGCAGCATGCTGGCCGCGATATCCCTTTTTATCGCCGTGCTTTGCTGGAACAATTACTACAACTACATGATGTTCATTTCCAACAAAACCAACCTTCAGCCTTTCGCGTGGATCCTGCGCCGCATGCTGGTGGACCAGACCATGATGAACCAGGTGCGCAAAGGAGCCACAAGCCTCACCAACACCCTTCCTCCACCAATGGCGCTGCGTATGGCCACGATCATCTGTGCCATGGTGCCGATCATGTGTGTGTACCCCTTCCTTCAAAAGCACTTCACCAGCGGCATCACTTTGGGCGCTGTGAAGGAGTAAACAGATATGTAGCCTGCCCGATGTGACAGGTGAACATAAAAAATTATTCAGGAGGTCTACCATGAAGAAGCTCGTATCTGTTGTTCTGGCTCTGGCCCTGGTCTTCTCCGTGCTGTCCGTCGCAGGACTGGCTGAAGAAAATCCCAATGCCGGCCGCAAGAATGTCAACATCCGCTTTGCCCAGTTCGGCAACAGCACGGATGACATTGATGGCATGAACAACGACCCCATCAAGAAGGCTCTGGAAGAAGCCCTCAACATCACCCTGGAATATGACACCGGCACCGAAGGCTTCGATGACCGTATGCAGACCGAACTGTATACCGGCACCGCTGCCGAACTCTTCCCCACCTGGGGCGAGCCTGAAAAGATCGCCAAGTATGTGGAAGAAGATCTGGTGTGGGATATCGCACCCATCGTGAACGCTGAGCCCGAGCGCTATCCTTACCTGTATCGTATCATCAACGCTCCCGAATACAAGAGCTACAACAAGCTCTACACCGGCGATCCCGAGAAGGCCTATGCGATCTATTCCGTGTTCTCCTTTGACGGCGCTGTGTTCGGCGGCGTACCCGCTTACAACACCGCGATCTTGAACGAAGTGAATAACGGTAAGGTTCCCGCCACCGTCGAAGAATTCATCGACTTCACCAAGAAGGCCGGTGCTGCCGGTTATGTTGGCTGGTGGCCCCGCAACGACAAGCTCACCAACTGGACCTATTTCAACCAGACTCTGGCTCTGCCTCAGGGCACGGACATCATGGCTCCCAACGGCGACCTGTGGACCGGCTGCACGATGAACGGCACCCTGGGTGTGGATGAGACCTGGACCATTTCCGCCACCAGCGAAGCTTCCAAGGAAGTGATCCGTCAGCTGGCTGATATGTATAAAGCCGGCGGTCTGGACAACAGCATCGGCCTCAAGGGCGACTTTGATGATGCTTACTCCGATTTCGCTGCCGGTAAGATCGCGTCCGCCGACTTCGGTTTCGGCTTTGCCGGTCAGTACCGTGACTTCTGGAAGAACCCCTGGCAGGCTGCGAACCCCGATGCTCAGATGGGCGACCTCACTCTGGGTACCGCTCTGACCAAGGACGGCGCTTATGGTAAAGTCTATTCTCAGATGACCTGGATCAGCGCTCACTACTTCATTCCCACCACCTGTGAATATCCCGACCGTGTTCTGGACCTGGTTGAATACATTGCCAGCCCTGCCGGACAGGATCTGCTGCACAACACCACCAACTATGTGTACAACGCTGATGTTGGCGTCGATTTCTGGCAGACTGCCACCAAGCCCTACGGCTATGATGACGGCCGCTGCAAGTATGTGTGGTTCAGCTATCTGTTCGCCGGCGGCGAGTATGAGCTG
>JAZLIA010000117.1:0-18949 GCA_045617125.1 Clostridia bacterium
GCAGAACACAGCGCCGAACTCCGTGACAAACGGTGATCCCCTCGGCCATGCCTTCCCGGATACATGGCAGCCGTACAGCGCGCAGCAGCATATGCGCCAGTGCACCCACAAAGGCTGCCGGGCATACGATTATGCAGATCACAGCTTCCACGGAAACACCTGCACGGTTTGTGATTACAGAAAGAGCGACAGTTATCTGATCATCTACGGCGCGGAGGGCGTATGGACGAAGAAAGGCCTTGCTGCACTGCTCTTCACTTCCGATGCTCCGTTTGACAGGTTTGCATCCGTCAATGTTGACGGCACTGTCATCCCGGAAAGCTGCTATACGGCAGAAGAAGGCTCCACCAAAGTGAGCCTCCTCCCAGCGTATCTGGAAACGCTGAGCGTCGGGCAGCACGGCCTTGACATAGTCTCTTCCGACGGAATTGCCTCCACCACCTTCACGGTGAAGGCTGTGCCGGTATACACGGTCAGCTTCAATATGTGCAATCACGGCACGCAGGTGCCTGATCAGCGCGTTGAGGAGGGTTCAACGGCGGCAAAGCCTGCAGATCCCACTGCGAGCGAATACACATTTGCCGGCTGGTATGCCGACGCGGCCTACAGAACAAAGTATGACTTCAGCACGCCGGTCAGTGGAGACACGGTGCTCTATGCCCGCTGGGTGAACATCTCATACCCGCACAGCCCGCAAACGGGTGACGGCAGCCATATCGCGCTGTGGGCAGCTATGTTCTCTGCCAGCGGCATAGCCTTGGCAAGCAGCACAGCCCTCCGGAAGAAGAAAAAAACAGAAGAATAAACAACGGGGCTGTGAAAAAACGCCCCAACAAAGCAAAGAGGATTTGAAACCCGGGAGGGCAACAAATCCTCTTTGTTGTGGTATAAAAACTTGCGATGGAAACAACACCACGAAAATACTATACACCAAGGCAGGGACATTTACCAGTATTTCTTTCAGACTATTTATCAATAACTGACCCGGTCATCACATTCGACCAATTCATGGAGGAAATAGAGATCAACAAGTACCTGAAAAAGCTGCCTGAGCAGAGAACAGAACGAATCAGGTATAATCCGGTCGACATGTTGAAAACGGTGCTGTTCGCGTTTTCGGACAAAGGATACTGCTCCCTGAGGGAACTGGAAGACAACTGAAAAGTCAACATTCGGTACATGTATCTCATGAATTGGAGGACGCCGAGTTATCGGACCTTTGGATATTTTATCAATGAAGTGCTGTCGGCCAGCATCGAGGAAATATACCATGATATCAATCAGGCAATCTGCAAGGCAGAAAAAGTGAATCTGGCGCACATCTACATTGACGGAACGAAACTGGAAGCTAATGCCAACAAGTATTCTTGGGTATGGAAGAAAGCGACAGAGAAATCACGGTACCGTCTGTTTGGAAAAATCACAGCCCTGCTGGATGAGATGAATGATGAACTCAGCTGGAACGGTCTGCATATAGAAACGAACACGGAATATGTGCCGGAACATCTGGCCGAAATCCTTGTATCATATACTTTGCTAAACAACAGAAAAATCGTGTCGCCTCATACGATGATCTTAAAGTAGACTTGTGGGGTAAGGGGTTCTTTATGCCTTTTTCGCTGTTTCATTTTTCTATGATGTTTTTTGATTACTAAAAGGAGGCTGTGAAAGAACTCGAAATGTGTTCTTTCACAACCCCTTTATAAAGCTAATAATTGTAAATTTTTTGTTCCATTAATTATTCAGCAAGATTCGCCTTCAGGGAAGCAATCTCGTCTGCATTCAAGCCGATACGGACAAGATAAGCTTCTGCGCATGCAGACAGATCAGCTGCTTTCAAATCAGTTACATCGAAAGCTTTGCACAGTGGCTTTACGATGTTGCTTTCAAGAATCGTGCTGTAGCGCACTTCTTCTGCCTTTACGCCATAATAGTTGCAATAAGAAAGCATGTAATCCGTACATACTTCATCATAGGAAGCACCCATCAGGCATTCAAGAATCGCACACACTAAACCGGCGCGGTCCTTTCCCTCACTGCAGTGAACCATGTAAACTCCTTTGTTTTCGATGAAGAAACGGAGACCTTCAGCAAGCTTAACACCAAATTCTTCAGCGAGCACATCCACACCCATATTAAGGGCAATATAGCTGATGGTGGAATAGTAGGTGTCGGCATAGCCTTCATAGGCTTTCACCTTCTCATCCGTATCAGCAAGATTCATCACAACGGTGACACCGACAGCTTTGATCGCACTGTCAGAATAAGTATTACGACCAAGCTCGGGATTCACAGGAGATGAAGAACGATAGAGACGCCCCGCACCCATGCCGGTCGTATTGATCGCGCGGAAGTTCGCAAATTCTTCATCAGACAGTTCTGCATAATCCTCGCGGGCATTGGTGCCAACAAGACGATGCATTTCATACTGGTCAAGATATGCACCCGCTTCCTTGAGGGAAAAAGTAAACTGCACAGGGCCTTCCACCCCTTCAGCATAGTTCCATACAAAAGTCTTGTCTTCAAAAGTTGTTTTTTCTGCGATACCGTTCACTGTGGCAAAATCACCCATGTTGATTGCCACGATCAAATAGGTTTCACCATCGCGCGCAAACACACCCGCGGTGCCGGAATCAACATCCGTATAATTGGAGCAGAAAGGAATATCCATGCTTTTATCCAGGAAAGAAACGGTGACCATATCGCCAAACACATAACCCGCAGCAAGAAAATCCTCGTTTTTAAGGTCCAGCACCACATTACCGTATTTAGCAATGTAGGCAGCATCAGCATTGGCGGAAATAACAGCAGGAGTTTCCGCTGAAGCGGAGAAGGCAAAGAGAGAAAGTATCATGATTAGCGCAAGCACAGAAGCAACCGTTTTTTTCATAATATACATCCATCCTTCAATGTTTTTTCGGCAGGCCATTTGCCGAATTCATGAATATTATATATGTAAATTTCTGAAATAGCAAGATATTTATGGAATATATTAACATTAAATTACAAGCATGGATATATGTTCGTGTTTCTGGCTAAATTCCAATTTGACATACATCTGTTCATTGCTATGATAAACACCGCTCCGAATACTTCAATTCTTTTGACTCCATCATTACCATGGTATTATTTCACACACCAGCAATGAAGGTGCATATCATTCCAGATCCTCGTAATAATGTTTCATCATCTTTGCTGTTACGGCAGCATCCTTCCCGTCAAGTTCTTATAAATCGGTTCCTGAATGCAACGACAACATCACCATTTGCAACGCTCATAACCTTTTTTATCTATATCAACATTCATAATTCACGAAAAGGATGTCAAACCGCCACAATTTGCCTATCCCTACACCGCATCCAAAATGAAAAAAGCCCCATAAGCCTTATTTTTCAAGGTTTTCAGGGCTTTCTCAGTGGCGAACCCGGCGCGATTCGAACGCGCGGCCTTCAGAGTCGGAGTCTGACACTCTATCCAGCTGAGCTACGGGTCCATAACAGTGTTATTATAACCGACAACGCCGTTTCTGTCAATCCTCAATTTTTCTTATAGGATTGTATGCACACTCATCTGTATGCACACTCATGAAACCAACCTTGCAATAACACTGCTTATCAATTAGAAACCGAATTCGTTAAAACCTAAAGCGTACGGAGAAGCCATCGTTTTCCTGTGCACAATCCGTCAGCACCTGCAGAACCGTGTTCGCTCTGTCACCGAATGAAAGAAACATCGATGACAGATGCAGCACAGTCAACTCCGTATCACGGCATTCGGTAAGCACATCATGAAGAGCGTCCAGATTGCAGCCATAATATTCAGGGAAATGAAGGGTTTTTTTCAAATCCTCATGCATATCCTTCAGGTTATTCCATTTAGCAGCATCCACCTGATACTTTTTCATGATCATTTTACCTCCGTAAATGTATTGTAATGATCTTCCGTATAGTATATGAACCATTGATTTTTTTCTTTTCGGAAAACGAGACGTTTGCTGTCGCGATATCCACCCTGATAATCGATGTCGCATTCGGTGTAGCTTCCGCCGGGAAGCAAACCTTCATAGTTACCAAACCGATCTCCGCCGATCGACTTACCGGGAGCCACCTTCCACAGATTGCCTTTTGAAGAATCCCATCCCAACCGCTCAGCTTCAGACTTGGTTATATAATTTGGAGGAAGCTTTCCATATTGCCTTAAGTATGCAGCCACGTCTTCCTTGCTTGAGTAGCTGCCGTTTTTTTCCAATCCCTTCTGTGGAACCGGAGTCGCTGTAGCAGACGGTTTTGTATTTTCATTTAATGCTTTCTTTTCATTTTCGGTCCGTTCATCACGGGCTTCGCTCAGATCGATGCTTTGTTTTGCATGCAGACATGCAATGGTTACATATCCGTTCCCGAGTTCCGTACCGTCTGCGTCAAACGATACGGTCCCTTCCAATTCTTCCAGAGAATAAACACTCTTATATGGGAAACTGAGCTTTCCATTCGCCATTTTCCCATTCGCAATGAGAGTACAATTCAATGCATCCTTTATCTGAATTGCATCATCGGAATAGTTGATCAGGCTTACACTCAAGGTAATCCTGGCTTTACCCTTGCCATTCGCGGTTATAACTGCATCGCCAATCGTACATTCCATCCTGGAGGAATAATCCGTTAGTACATCTGCAGCATTATTCAGAAAATCATCAAAAGCATCGAAATAGCTCTTCTCTTCAAAATACAACGGAAAATAACATTCATCAGCAAACGCAGACAGCACTGTCGGCGTAAATACTTCTTCCGCATTTCCTGTCAGAACAACCTGATATCCGCCATTATTCCCGGCTGACAGGATCACCGCATTGCTGAGACCCGCCTTTGCAGCAAAGTTGCGCGCCTCTGATTCAAGTTTGCTTTTCTTTGAAGAATTCACGGTGATCAAAGCAATGTCAAGGTCGTACGCATCCTGAAGCTGTACAATCGATTCTGATAAATATACCTCTTCTGCATTCGATAATACATTTGCCTTATCATACACAGGAGAATAACCATTCTCAGCAATTGTTCCTGTGAGGATCGTAAACAGCATCACAATCGCTGCAAGTAAACAGAATACTTTCTTTTTCATCTTATCGTTCCTTTCATTGGTTGGATCAATTGACGAATTAACATTTTTATTATACATCAAACACACAAAACACTCAATTAATATGTTGCCATGTTGATAGAAAGCCTGTATTTTGCCCAAAACATACTGTATTCTACATTAAAATACCAATCTGGGCTATAACAGCAGAGATGGTTTCTTTACCTTTGATTGACAGTAAACAAAGGCCTGTGATAAAATACATTTCAGGACCCGCAAGAAAGAAGGCAAGTTTATGTTTACAGACATCCACAATCATTGCATTTACGGTGTTGATGACGGGGCTCACCGTTTCGAATCCACTCAGGAATTACTGACCGAAGCAATCCGGGACGGAGTTCATGCTATCATCTCGACCCCTCATGTCACCCCCGGGCAGGAGCGATTTCCACAGGATGTATATGACCGTCATCTTCAAAAAGCACGCGATTGGCTGCAAAGTCAGAATATGGACATCTCGATCTATGTTGGTGCAGAGATCCTTTATACCCCTCACACCGCTTCCATGCTGCAGGACGGGCGGATCACTACGATGGCCGGAACCAAAAATGTGCTGATCGAATTCTCTCCGGATGATAAATATGAACAACTGCTTGAAGCAGCAACCGCCGTAGGAAATGCCGGGTATCAGCCAATCTTTGCTCACATTGAAAGATATATGGCTCTTACAAAACTTGATCAGCTTTACGAGCTGCAGGAAGATTATAATGTGCGTCTTCAGGTAAATGCCCGCACGCTTCTTAAAAAACCCGGCCTATTCAGGAAAAAGTATCTTTATGGTATGTTTAAAGAAGGCTTGATCGACTTTGTGGCCAGTGATACCCACCACATGGAAGGAAGACGCACCTGCATGACACAGGGGTTTGAAGCTCTGTCAGCACTCGCTGGCAAAACCGCTGCAGAAAAACTGATGATTGAAAATCCCACCCGTCTTCTTACAGAAAAATATTTTGCTCATTCATGATTAGGAGGTTTTGATGAAAAAGTTTTCTTCCTGGCTTTTGCAGATCCTGCGAGGTGCCGTGATCGGCCTGGCAAATGTGATTCCCGGTGTTTCCGGCGGCACCATGATGGTATCCATGGGAATTTATGACACCCTTATTTATTGCATCAATCATCTTTTCAAACAGTTTAAAAAGTGTTTTGTAACACTCCTGCCTTACCTGATCGGTATGGTAGCGGCAGTTCTTCTGGGTGCGATCGGCCTGAAAAAAGCATTTGCCGAATTTCCGCTTCCTACCAATGCTCTGTTTATCGGTTTGATCCTTGGCAGTCTTCCTTTCATTCTGCACGAGATAAAAGGTGAAAAGATCGGCGTTCCGGGTTTGATCATCTTCACACTTTTCTTTGCTCTCGTCATTGTACTTAAGATCTTTGGAAAAGAAACAAGCACTGAGATCCACCTGAGTGTGCTTGAAGTGATCAAGCTGTTTGTTTTCGGAATGATCGCCAGTGCTACGATGGTCATTCCCGGTGTAAGCGGCAGCATGATCCTGAAAAGTTTAGGATATTATGAACCCATTGTAACGGGTGCTTTGCCTGATCTGCTCTCCGCATTAAAGGAACTGATCGCCGGCACAGAAAACGCAGGAAGCATGATTTTTCATAACATAGGCATCCTTCTTCCATTCGCTCTTGGTATTGTTGCGGGAATCCTGGGGATCGCAAAACTGATCGAGATCCTTCTGCGGAAATGGAAAGGATACACCTATTGCGGCATCCTGGGTATGGTTGTTGCCTCCCCCGTGGTCATTCTGATGGATTCTTCAATTTATCATGATGTGAACTTCCTGCTTGTTGTTGTTGCTGTTATATGTATGATTGTCGGTATCGTGATCGCGAAAATGTTCGGTGAAGCTCCAAACACGTCCAAGGATATGAATACCTCAGGTAAATCTGTTTGATTTCTTTCGACAGGATATCATTCTTTCCCGAAAGGTGGATCTCCTGTACCTGTATGGCAAATCGTATCAACGCTGAAAAGATGCTGTTATGATCATTTTCTTTTAAAATAGTGCTTGACAACCGGGAACAATATCACTATAATACTCATTGTTCCCGGAAATGCGCCATTAGCTCAGTTGGTAGAGCACCTGACTCTTAATCAGGGTGTCCCGGGTTCGAGTCCCTGATGGCGCACCATTTCCCCGTAAGCAGTTGCTTACGGGTTTTTCATTTATCTGATGAATTAGGTTTTTCACCACGAAACAAAAGGAGTTGCATCCCATATTACAGGGAAGTAGTTCCTGAATGATGTATTTCGTCAATGTATTCCATGCAAAATGCTTTTGCCTCATCATTACTGTAGCTCATTTCATTTCCGCCACGATAGGCATTCAGAGCAGACTGTATGAGACGTTGATATTTCTGCCTAAGATTTTGTAGAGCCCATTCACCGCCATCCTTTTTACTCATCATTCTGCCTTCCCTGAGCATAGCGACTGTACGGCAGATATTCAATATGGTATAGACCGGATTCGTGTGAAGATACTGTACAGATTCATCCAGATCAGCAAAGATGCTGCTTTTCAAATCATTCTGCTTCACGCTGCCAAACATTCTGCCTGCCGGAGGTCCAAGCAGTACGATGCATGCTGTACGAACCTCTGCAATATGGCAAACGATATCAGGATCGGTTCCATGCATTTTTTCACAGTATCCCTGCGGATCCTTTCTGTAATTATCCCGATGCATGGCCGAATAATGCAAAACAAACGGCGTAGGATAATGAATCTCCCTGCACTCAGCTTCGGTGATAACACACATTTCAAATCCATGAGGAGGGGCCTTTTCTTCACATTCTGCCAACGCCCTAAGGAGCCTTACTTTGATTTCCGTTTCCGGTTCACGTTTCAGCACAAGCAAAAGATCAATATCACTCGTTTCCCAGTTAAAGCATCCCCATGCAAGGGAACCGTGAACATACAATCCGGCAAGATTATCACATAGTATACCAGAAAACCGTGATTTGATATCAATAAGAAGTCTTTCAGCATCGACCTCTGTTCTTGGCAGAATAATTCCTTCCTGCAGGATCTGTTTCAGCGTTGCAGCAGCCTTTTCTTCATCCGGACCGGATAATTCTACACATACCGGTTCTTCCCAAGCATATCCCAATGACAATAAACCCAGCAGGGATCTTCCGTTTACGGTGCGATTCTGATATCTCAGCAGTATACGCGCTTCAAATCGGGAGGAAACCCTTACCAGATATTCCGCCTGCTCGCGTTTCAGCGGGGTAAAATTTTTCATGTCGGAAATAAATTTGATCATTTTCGTCTATTCCTTATTTTGATCTGTCATCTCAAATCGGATATGTTCCATCAGCTTTCTCATTCTGTAATTGACCGCGGATTTTGTTACCGGAGGCGTCAGCATCTGACCCAACTGTTCCAAGGATACATCAGGGTTCAGCATTCTCATTCTTGCAAGATCTGCAAGTTCGCGATCAAGACCAGCTAATGAGCGGGACAGGGAATATTCCTTGATACACATAGCCTGCTTATTGCCGGCACTCAGCTGACGCCCTATATTTGCATTATCACAGTTGATAGCACGATTAACACGCCCCATCGATTCTCTTTTGATACGGATATTCTCTAATTCCATCAGGGCCTTGTGTGCACCTGTCTGCGCAAGCAGCGTAACGATATCATCCCCGCGCTTAACATACAGCACAATTGCGCCTCTTCTTTCTGTAACAGATGAGGTGATCCCGCTTTTTTCCATTACTTTGCGGATCATATCTGCTCTTTCTTCATTTGGCAGCGTGATCTCCACACGATAACCATTTTCAGGGTCAGCAATCGAACCGGTGCCAAGTAAAGCTCCCCTCAGAAACGCCTGCCTGCAGCATTTGCGGTTGATTGCCGCACGGGGCACTCCGCAGTAAACATAACTTCCTTCAGAAGGTCTCATCATATGAAGGGCAGAAAGCAGATGCGGCGCATCCTGTTCTGAAACGGTCAAAACACACTCCTGCCGCCCTCCAAATCGCGGAAGCTGATGATACTCAATTTGTGCTGTGATCTGCAGTCTCATCTGCAATAACTGAAAAATCCTCTTTGCAAGATCCGTGTTCTCCGTATGATAGGCCACCCTGATCTTACCTCTTCCCATCAGAGTAAGGCTTCCGACCGTTTGCGTGATCGCAGACAATTCACTCAGCATGCAGCAATGTCTTTCCGGTACAACGTGCAGTAGTTCCAGTTTTACCTGTTGGGAAAAATTCATGTCGATCCCCCAACGATTTGAACTTCCGGTTCAAGATGGACCTGATAGCGATCATACACCCTGTCCTGAACCAGTTTCATCAACTGTAAAATATCTGCGCATGTCGCATTTCCGCGGTTTATGATAAAGCCCGCATGCTTTTCGCTTACTTCTGCGCCGCCAATTCTCATTCCTTTCAACCCACTTTGTTCGATCAGAGCACCGGCAAAGTGCCCTTCAGGACGTTTGAAGAAAGAACCTGCACTGGGTAATTCAAGAGGCTGTTTTTCCCGTCGCCGCATATTCAGATCCTTCATCGCTTCACGTATCTTTTCCGGATCCCCCGCAGATAACGAAAACCGGGCATGAAGAAGGATGAGCTTCTTTTCCATAAACACAGTATGACGGTATCCCATCTTCATATCGTCTTTTTGTATATTCAGAATAGTGCCTTTCTCTGTCATACACACAGCAGATTCAATGATCTCTGATATTTCGCTGCCATAAGCACCGGCATTCATGAAAACGCCTCCGCCTATCGAACCTGGAATCCCACTCATAAATTCCATACCGGTAAGGCCCGCATCACACGCAAAGCGGGCAGAACTGCTCATTAGTTCCCCCGCTCCACAGCAGATATGATTTCCTTCCCTTCGGGTATAGATCAGCTTCCCTGAAAGATGGATAACAAGCCCTGTATAACCCTCATCCCTGAAAAGCAGATTGGACCCGTTTCCAATGAGCATCCAGGACATTCCGCATTCTTTGGCACCCATCAAGAGCGTTCTCAACTGCTCTTCATTCTCCGCTTCCGCAAACACAGCTGCGCTTCCGCCGGCACGAAAAGTAGTATATTGCTTCATGCTGATATTTTGATCAAAATGGATCAATGGGTCATGCATTTGTAACCAAGAACTCAGTTCCATCTGTTCAAGCCTCCAGCGTAACCGTTAATCCACAGTCGGGTAAGATAACAGTAATTCTCCAGTTTCAATATTGAGCTTTTCTCCGTCAGCAGGCAGGAAAACCGTCTGCCCAGGTAAAAGCCGGATTTCTCCGTCATCCCAGGTGATACAGGTATCTTTTATCGCTGTCAGCATGGAAAAATGCTTCAATTCAGGCATCAAGACCGTGCTGCAGTTTTTCCATCTTTCCGTTGTAAATACCGGATTATGAAGCAGCAGCTCTTTACCGTCGCAAATCGGAACAGGTTTTTCCGCTTCGCTTTTGAGAAGCGTGTTCGTCACATTCACCGCATCTTCAATATGCAGCTGTCTCTTTTTACCATTCCGGTCTGTACGGTCCCAGTCGTAAAAACGATATGTGACATCGCTGGACTGCTGGATCTCGTACAACAGGATCCCTTCACAGATAGCATGTACTGTTCCGGCAGGAATATAGTACACTTCTCCGGCATGCACAGGAATGAAACGCAGCAGTTTTTCGATCTCACGCCCGTTTCCGGAGGCCTCCTTCAGCATTTCCTTCGTTACGCCCTCCCGGATACCATATATGATGCCTGCGCCGGGCTCAGCGTGAAGGATGATCCATGCTTCTGTTTTTCCAAGTTTTCCTTCATGTTCTGCAGCATAAGCATCATCGGGGTGTACCTGTACGCTCAGCCTTTCCCGCGCATCCAGCAGCTTCAAAAGCAGTGGAAAGGTTCCCTTCACTTCCGTACCGATCATTCGCTCGCCATATTTTTTGATGAGCGCAGATAACTCATTTCCATTTTCATCCCTGCTGTTCAAGCCGGGAATCACACTCATCTCGAGCGCTTCGCCAGTTCTTTCATCAGGAATTATTTTTCCCAGACGGGTCCTAAGTCCATTGCCGCCCCATGGAGTCTGTTCTCCATACCGATACGCGGGTGTCATCAGAATCGGTTTCATTGACCTTATCCTTTCTGGCAAGATTCTTCATTCTCTTTGGCAGCAAGCTCGAGGATAGCCGCAGCAAAAATACGCATATTCTTATAAAGTGAGTCGATATTCATATACTCATTTGCCTGATGAGCCATATCCGGTTCATCCTCAAAGGTGGCGCCAAAAGCGACACCTTCCTTCAGTATGCTTGCATATGTTCCGCCACCGATAGCATATGTGCGGCCCTTCTTTCCGGTTACTCTTTCATAAGCCTTCAAAAGGCTTTTTACCAGTTCGCAGTCAGCCGCTACATAGTGACCCATATTAGAAGATTCACATATCACCTTTTCCGCAGGCAGCGACTCCTGTACAAGCCAGGTTATATTTTCACTTCCAACGGTAAGCGGGCTGCGAATATCCATCACACCGCTGACGATCCCGTTTTCACAATTCAAAATCGTCAGGCACGCGGTCAGCTTACCGGAAATGGCATCTTCGGAAGCGATTCCGATCCCACGCCCATCATAATCTGTTCCAATACGATCCGCAAGGTCTGCAAGTGTTCCCTTAACACCAAGGAAACGAAGCAGAATCAACAACTGCCCAATTGCGTTCGCAGCACTTTCCGGCATTGCAGCATGACCCAGTTTTCCACGGGTCCAGATTTTTACCAGACCGCCCTCCATCTGATCCGCACCGGTTTCAAATCCCAGATCAAGCAGCCGTACCGTTTCTGCCAAAGATGCATCGCCCATGACGATAGCTTCCGCATATCCTGGGATCACATTCACCCTTGTACCTGCATGGATGGAAACGACCTGCAAACCGTCATCCGCGCATTTACCCTCAATGCGCAGATGAGCTCTGCCTTTTTCAATATTGATCACAGGATAGACCGCATCCGGTGAAAAGCCGGTATGGGGCAAAGGAACACATTCACTGTAGCGGAGCAGGTCCTCTCCTCCACCGCTTTCCTCACTGCAGCCCAGAATAAGGCGAACCTTTCTTTTCATCGGAATACCGGCATCCATAATTGCCTTCATTGCATACAGCATCGCAACAGCCGGCCCCTTATCATCACTGGTGCCTCGGCCATATATACGGTTATTCAATATCTGACCTCCGAAGGGATCACGATCCCAACCATCCCCAACGGGTACAACATCAAGATGCGCGAGAATTGCGAGAGTATCCTTCTCTTCTCCCTGTCCCATCTCAGCATGACCCGCATAGCCTCCAACCGACAACGTGTCAAAACCAAGATCCTTACAATCCTGCATCGCCATATCCAGCATACGGCGCACTTCTTTTCCATAAGGTGCATCAGGTTCGCTTTCGCCTCTTACAGAGGGCACCCCGATCCATTTTTGCAGGGTTGAAATCATCTCAGGTTCATAATTCTTCAAGATACTTTCCAGTTCCATCTCTTTACTCCTTCATTTCTGCGATAGAATTCCGGCACTCCAAAACATGATAGCCGCCGCTTCTTTCGATCGTATTTACTAATTCAAACAGTGTCCGCAGATATTTATCAGCAGATGCAGCGCCCTGCTGCTTCCTGATAACGATATAGAGCGCCCCGTCTTTTTTGAGTTTTTCGGACGCTTCTTTAAAAAAACGGTATATTACCGTTTTCCCTGCACGGATCGGAGGATTGGTAATGATATAGTCAAATACGCCCTCCACCTTTTCCATACCGTCGCTTTCAAAAATGTCAGCTTCAATCCCGTTGAGAACAGCGTTTCTTTTACAAAGCTCCAATGCTCTTTCATTAACATCCGACATAGTAACCTTCAGCAATGGATACTTTTTTGCTATGCTGACTCCCATTGCGCCCCAGCCGCAGCCAATGTCACACAGCTTTCCTGTCATCGGATCCGGAAGAGCGTTCATCAGAAGCCTGCTGCCGGGATCTACCTCGTTTTTTGAAAACACACCGTTATCTGTTATGAACCGGATCTTAAGCCCTCGATATTCGCTTGATATTTCTCTCGGTGCACTGATACTTCCAGGATCCGTGGTGTAGTAATGATCATTCATTCTTTTCTCTCCATAGCCGCAGACCGATACAGAAGATCGGTCTCATCATTCGTAAGCTCTCGGAATTCACCTTCTTTAAGTTCGCTTTCAAGTTCAAAAGGTCCGAACGAGATCCGCTTTAGCTGTATGACCGGTTTTCCCCGAGCACCAAACATTCGTTTTACCTGATGATACTTACCTTCATATACGGTCACTTTTCCAAGATCCGGTTTGATGATCTCAAGCTTCGCCGGCAAACAGCAAAAATCCTTAAGCGGGATCCCCTCTTTGAATGACGTTATGTCCTTTTCATCAAGCGCACCGTCCACTTGGGCCAGATAGGTCTTACCGATCCCGCATTTGGGGCTGATCAGACGATGGGCCAATTGACCGTCGGTTGTAAAAAGCAGAAGCCCTGTTGTATCCTTATCCAACCTTCCAACAGGCATGCATCCCAAAGACCGATAGACCGGCGGAAGCAGGTCCAGTACGGTTTTGCACCTTGGATCCTCTGCAGCAGTTAAAATATCTGCCGGCTTGTTCATCATCAGATACCGGTTAATGCGTATATCCAGTATCTGCCCATCCACACAGATCCTGCTTTTTTCATCCACCCCAAGGTCCGCTCTCAAGGCTGACACGCCATCCACGGTCACATGCCCCCCTGCCAGAAAGCGCAGGCATTCTCTTCTTGAACACACGTTCAATAATCCCAGCATTCGATCAAGTCTCATCCAACTCTCCATCTTCCCGCATCACACACAACGCGCATACATGCTTGCGCAGTTCATGAAGGGGGATCCACAGTATCAGAAGATCCAGTACAGCGATCAAAAGCACGCTCTTAGGCGGCATGATTCCCAAAAGACTTATCATGCTCATCGCTCTGCTTGCAGCACTGCTTCCGCTCATTTTAACCGTTTCGACTGCATAGAAAATAAAGCTGATAAGCGCAGGAAGAATTGATATGATTGCTATGCATACATTGATCAAAGCGCATCTGAGAGTCAAACCATGAATTCCTGCATAGAAGCGCCTTTTCCCTTGCTTTCTGAATTCAGCACCGTAGCTTATCTGCCAGCTGATGAATGCAATCACCGCACACAAAAACACGATCAAAGCAAAGGCGGCAATTCCAGCATATCCTTTCTCCTGTGCTGCAGCGCCCTCTCCCACAAAAAATGCGCCAAGTGCCCGCACACGCTTGTTAAAATCATTGATGGGCGAAATGTTTTTTCCCCACCAGAGAAGAACAGCAGAAGCAACAAACAGCAATGCCGGCATTCCCGAT
Source organism: Clostridia bacterium (assembly GCA_045617125.1). Taxonomy (GTDB): domain Bacteria; phylum Bacillota; class Clostridia; order Christensenellales; family Aristaeellaceae; genus ZC3RG03. The sequence goes on from JAZLIA010000117.1 coordinate 14,518, forward strand.
AACGATCTGAAAAAACCCAGGCGAAGACAGGAAAGATATCCAATACGAATTTCTTTTTTGCTTAATCTGTTTTGAATCGCAGCAGCATCCATAAACCGTGCAGGCATCATGATAAAAAACCAGCAAAGGATTGCTATTGCAAAAAGCCCTCCCCTTGTCAGATTTTCAGATCGTTTTATCGTTATATCAGCAAAGAGAGCAAATACCGCCCCCCAGAAAGGAACTCTCAGAAGCACCTGAAAAAGCGCTTCAATGTAGATGCGTCCAAAGTGCTCCTTCATACTTCTGCCTGCGGTTTTATAGTTTTCCCTTACCTGCATTCAGCTGCATCCTTCCTGTTTCTTCTGATACTGTTATTATAAACCAGTCATAAAGCGTATGCAACAAAAACTGTCAATTGGATGATTCCGTCCATTCTCCCGGTTCATAATCTTCATTTCGGATTTTGTTCAATATCAGCTCCTTCTCTGTCTGATTCGAAAGCACGAAGCTCGCCAAACCAAGTTCATGACTTACTTCAACCTCCTTCGCGCCAAATGACAGGAGGATCTCTCTGACGGTTGCTTCGCAATGCTCACACATCATGCCTTCAATGCGAAGCTGTATCCTTTTGGAATTTTCTGTTGTTTCCGATTTTTTCTTACCGGTGAACCTCATTGAATCGTCTCTTCCTGTCTGTTCACGTCCAAAGCGGAGCAGTCTCAAAGCATTAAGGCAAACACACACACTGCTCATACTCATACACACCGATCCGATCATCGGGCTCATATTCAGACCTGCATAGGAAAAAACACCGGCCGCCAATGGAATACAGATCAGATTATAGATAAATGCCCAAAACAGATTTTCACGAATATTTTTGATCACTTTCCGAGATAAACAGATCGCCGCAGGCACATCACACGGATCTGATCTCATCAGAATCAAGTCTGCCGCATCGACCGCGATATCACTGCCCTTTCCCACAGCGGCTCCTACATAAGCCGCACTCAAAGCAGGTGCGTCATTGATTCCATCTCCGACCATAATGACATGTTTCCCCTGCTGCTGAAGTTCTTCAACCACCTTTTCCTTATCCGATGGCATCACTTCCGCGATAACATGATCGATTCCGGCATGCATTGCGATCTGCTCTGCCGTTTGTCTGCGATCGCCGGTCAAGAGGTGCACACGGATCCCCATCTCTTTTAATCGTTTGACAGCTTTAATGCTTTCCTGTCTGAGCGGATCATGAAGGCAGATCTTTCCAACCTCCATCCCGTTCCGGGAAAAATAAAGAATCGTACCTTCATCCCGTTCTGGCCCTTCATCCTTCACGGAAACCTTTTCTTCCATCATCATGCGTTTATTACCGGCACAGCATTTGCAGCTCTCAATAATCGCGCACACACCGTATCCCGGTCTTTCCTCAAACGCAATCGCTTCGGGTAGATCCTTTATTCCAAAGTGCTGACATACCGCCTTTGCGATCGGATGACTGCTGCCGCTTTCCAATGCGCAGGCAAGCCTTGCCAGTTCAGCAGAGGATATTCCATATCGGTACACTTTTTTTACCACTGGTCTTCCCTCTGTCAATGTGCCTGTTTTGTCAAATACCGCATCTGTGACCCGCCCACAGGCTTCAATTGCCGAGGCAGAGCGATACAGGATGCCGCTTGATGCACCTTTTCCAATGCCGACAGTGACCGCCATCGGCGTCGCAAGCCCTAACGCACACGGGCACGAAATGACCAATACAGAAACAGCCCGGTTCAGTGCCACTGTCAGGTCAGCACTGATCCACATCCACACAAGAGCGGTGATCAGAGCGATCCCCATCACACAGGGAACAAAAAGTCCGGCGATTTTGTCTGCAAGAAGCGCGACCGGCGGCTTTGTTGAAGCGGAGTCGGTAACCATACGGATGATCCCGTTCAGGGTCGTATCCTGTCCTACCTTCTGTGCTTTGAGCAAGATCCTGCTGTCGGTTACGATCACCCCGGAAATAAGCGTTTCACCTTTCTGATGAAAAACAGGCATGCTTTCACCTGTCACAGCGCTTTCATCCGTGCTGCAAGTTCCGGAAAGGATCACTCCGTCTACCGGAACGCGCTGTCCCGGACGGATCAGGACAACATCGTCCATCCTCACCTGATCGACCGGTACCATGATTTCCTGATCGTCTTTCAGCACTGTAACATGATCTGGAACCAGTTTTTTCAGTTTTTCAACTGCTTCCCCGGTTTTCTTTCGGGATCGTCCCTCCAGCGTTTTCCCTATCGTGACCATTGTCAGAATCATGGCTGCCGAATCAAGACAAAGCCGACTCCTGTATTCCGTTGCCAAAGTGATATCATTCCTGCCCAATGCGGCGGCAGCTCCAAAGGCATTCCATAAGCTATAAAGTAATGAAACAAGCGACCCCACTGCAACAAGAGAATCCATATTGGGACTTCCGTGAATAAGCGCTTTCAGTCCTCTCTGATAATAGGAACGGTTCAGAAAAATAACTGGTACAGCCAGCATCAGCTGCATCAGCACCGATACCATGATGTTTTCATTTCCTGTAAGAAACCGGGGCATCGGTAAGCATAGCATCTCACCCATAGATACATACATCAAAAGCAGCAGAAAGCCAATCGAAAGAACAAGACGCGGCATCAGGCTCTCTTCACGGCTGTTCCAGGAAATCACTGTATTCTGCTGACCTGATGGAAAAGCTTCATAACCTGCTTTCCTTATGGATGCACAAACGGTTTGGATATCAAAATCGCCTTCAACTTTAGCGGTACCGTTCAGTAAGTTCACATTGACCTGCGTAACTCCTTTTACCTTCTTTGCTGCTTTATCTACATGACTTACACAGGCTGCGCAGGTCATCCCTTTAACATCAAAAATCTGCTTCATCTGCGTTTCCTTCATTCACCGTAATGATCTTTCCATCCTTCTTATAACCCAAAACAGTTCCCAGATCAACATGCTCGATAGAATGAAAAATGTTGCCGAATACCGCGTTGTTCTCATTTTCGAGGTCCCGGATCAGTTTTTTTACTTTTGCCCTTGCACCGCCGTCATCGCTCATGGTCACCTTGCACGCGCATCTGAGCGCACTAAGGCCCATCGCCTGCTGCCAGGAAATTATATCTCTTTCTCTTACGAGATAAAGCGGACGTATCAATTGCATACCGGGATAGTGAAGCGAATTCACTTTGGGCATCATGGTTTTATATTCTCCTCCGTAAAGCAGGCTCATCAGTATCGTTTCTACCGAATCATCCATATGATGGCCCAGAGCGATCTTGTTGCAGCCCAGCTTCTGCGCTTCCTTATAAAGATAACCTCTTCTCATCGCAGCGCATACATGACAGGGGGACGATTCCGTATGTTCGATTGCTTCAAATATCTCTGTATTGAAAATATAGGGTTCAAATCCCAGCTGATGTGCATTGCTTATCATCAGGCTGCGATTTTCTGCAGTATATCCCGGATCCATACTGATAAATTCCAATTCAAAAGGAACGTTGGTATATTTATGAAGTTCACGTAAGCAAACGGCAAGAAGCAGGCTGTCCTTTCCTCCGGAAAGACAGCAGGCCACTTTGTCTCCCTCATTGATCATACCATAATCACGCACTGCGGATAAGAACCTGCGCCAGATCGGTTTTCTGAAATCTCTCTGAACGCTTCTGCTGGCACGTATTTCTTCCTCTGCCCATTCGTGAACCTGCTGCATGTTTTCACCTCGAACTGTTATACATATGTATTATATCACACACCCTTCTTCTTTAACAGCTTCTTGTTTTCAAACGATCTATCTTGTGTTATAATCAAGCTGAAAAAACAGAGGAGTGTCAATTTATGAAAAAATCGCATTTGATCCACACATTGATCCTGCTTCTGCTGATTTTTACCCTGCTTGTTACTATGTATATTCTATCTTCTCAGAATGCCGATCATTCTTCCAAACAAAGCCACAATGTCACCCGGTGGATCCTTAGTCTCTTCCACCCCGGCTTCTCAGAAATGGAGCCAAAGCTTCAGAATAAGCTGATCCAGCAATATGATGTCTATATCCGTAAGGGTGCCCATTTCAGTGAATTTGCTTTGCTTGGTTTTTTATTATCCCTGTTGTTCGGCCGAAACAGGAAAGCATGGTATACACTTCTTTTTTCTTCACTGCTGTCTTTTCTATGCGGCTGTGCAGATGAATTTCATCAGCATTATGTTTCCGGACGGGGACCTGCTTTCACAGATGTTCTGATCGATTTTTCCGGTTCCATTATAGGTATTGCTATAGGATTTTTGATTCTTTGCTGAAGTGAAAAGTTAACTTCCAGTCCTAACGAGCTTCAGAACGAACCGGAACTAAGTCTTACAAATGGGCAGAACAAGAGAGTTATTTCTATCTCAAGGGCTGCGTTAAGCTTGGTTTGTTCAGACTTTTATATTGTTT
>JAZLIA010000118.1:0-15425 GCA_045617125.1 Clostridia bacterium
TGCTCTTCTCTTTGACCGAAATCTGCCCGAATACCGCCCGTGCCTTGCTTGCCCATGCACTTACCATATGGATGGGTTTCTGCTTTTTCCCCCCGCTTCCCCGCATGGTTTTTCCGTCGATGCTGATGATTTCTTCTGCTCTTTTCCCGCAGCTATGCTGTACGATTATCTCTCCCTTCTGTTTTGATTATATCTTAAAACATATTACAATAGATATAGGGTCATTTCAAGCAAAAAATCTCATTATTCTGCTGACAAACCCTCTGTAATGACTTTGAAAAAAGATTCACTCCATACATCAAGAGATGCAGGATTTCGTATAAACGGCAGCACATCATCTTTAGCCTAATAGATATCCAGACGGAAATCCGGGTTAGGAACTGCCAGCGAGAAATCCAGATCCTCTGAAAACCGCTCTAATCCATGGAAAATACGCAGGGCTGTACCACCGTAAAAGCAGCAGAATGAAAAAAGCCTGCACGTGATAAACCGCATAATATGATTTCCTGCACAACCTCTTTAATACTGTTTTTCTTATCAGACAGCGTTGTGGATTCATGCCGTTTCAGCATTTGCTCAACGATACTGTTCATGTCGTTTCATCTCCTTCAGCATTGAAATAAGCAAACGATGGTTGGATGTGCGATACAATTCCGCCAACTCTGTCATATTATCCCAATTTGTGTTGGAAAAAGCCCTTTCATCGATCCGCAGATCGTCAAAAAGAAGATGACGCAGTTCCTTTCTGTTCCCGCATGGAGAGATCGTATAGAGTAAATCACAAACTGCCTTTTCGGGAGAAGCCATCATAAAACCATATCCCTGTTCTTCATGAAGCTCTGTTCCGTATGGAAAAACCGCAGTTGGTACATCTCGATAAGTATATGTGCCAAACACCGTTTCGTATTGTTTTCTTTTGCCCTTTCTACACGTAGCGGAAGTAAATGCATAAACAGCCTCCGGGATCAGATCATGCCAGGAAAGAGCATACTCAAAAGACAGATAGGATGGACCATATATAACACCGGATAAATAATAGCCGGGAATTGCATTATCTGTTTCATATAATCCTTTAATGATCGGCACGAGCTGCCCATTTTGAACCATACGCCTGATCCTGGCAGCAGGATTTACATATTGAGTCATTTCCTGCATAAGCATCGCAGTTGTTTTTACCATATTATCACCACCAACTGCAATTTTATTGCAATTTCTGGAGAAAATCAAGGAAAATATGATAGAAACATCGAAATGATATTCAGAAGCATGCCCCGCTTGCACCCTCCCTTTCAGGATGTACCCGCATCTTTTCCCGGCACACTAATAAAATACACAGGCCCCTTTGATCCCCGGAGCCTGTGCTTTTCATTTATGCTATTCCATTTTCCCATCCGAAGAGAGGATCAGATCCAGTCCGCCGGCACCACCTGGGTGGGCTCGTCGCCCCGGATCTCCTTCATCACCATCAGGCTGGTCATGTTAACGCCGCCCGCCTGCCGGGGCTTTTCAATCGCCAGAACAAAGCAGATGCCCTCCACGATCACGCCAAATTCCTTCATCAGGCTGACCATGCCGTTGGCCGTGCCGCCGCCGCGCATAAAATCATCCACAATGAGCGCATGCTGACCGGGACTGACTGCCCGGCGGGAAAGGCTCATGCCCTCAATGCTGCCGTTGCCGGTGACATAGTTGATGTTCACCGCGCTGCCCTCATACACCTTGGTGGCATGGCGGGCAATGATCAGGGGCACCCGCAAAGCGGAAGCCGTCATCAGGGCCACGGGAATCCCCTTGGTTTCCATTGTGAGAACAAAATCCACCCGGGTGTCATAGTAGCGGGATGCGATCAGATTGCCCATGCCCTTCACCAGCTGAGGATCGGCCAGGATATCGCTGAAATAAAGATATCCGCCGGGAAGACGGCGATCCGCCTCCATAAGCCGGTCGCACACGCCGGAGATGAATTCCCGGTCGGCCTCCCCGCCGCACACGGGACGGAAGCGCACTCCGCCCGCAGCACCGGCCACCGTTTCCACCTTGCCCAGATGATACCGCTGCATATTGGCGGAAAGCATGCTCAGATCCTCGCTGATCGAGGATTTTGCAGAAGAAAACATATCGCAGAAATAGCCCAGTGTGAACAGACGATTGGGCTGGGAGGTGAGGATCTGCGCCATCACAGCCATCCGTTCGCCTCGCTTCACTTTATCCATGGTAAAAAACCTCCCGTTGATCTCCCGTACAGGGATACCAAAGAATTATACAACAATTGTGCGAATAATGCCATAGTAAATCTAAAAATAGTTCGTATTTATGAGGGATCCGTTCCCGCAGGACCGCTGTTTCAGAGCCCTTCCGACCCTTCCTCCGGGTCGGGACGGTATTCCAGCAGATCTCCCGGCTGACAATCCAGTGCCCCGCAAAGACGGGAGAGGGTCTCAAACCGCACGGCCCGGGCCTTGCCGGTCTTGAGTATGGAAAGGTTGGCCAGGGTAATCCCCACTTTTTCAGAAAGCTCGGTAAGGCTCATTTTGCGCCGGGCCATCATCACATCCACATTCACAATGATCATATTATCCTCACACCGTAAGATCGTTTTCTTCCCGGATCTCCGCCGATTCCTCCACCAGGCGGCCCAACACGAAGCACACCAGGCCCGCGATCAGCAGGCACAGCACCGCGCAGGGCACCACAAGGGTGGAAAACACCGGAAGAGCCCCGCCCAGCATCGCCTGCACCGCTTCCGTGAGCATAAGGAGCAGAGAGGACACCCACAGAAGGCCCGCCGCCAGGCGCAGCCTGCGCGTATTTTTGCGGCAGAAAGCCTGACGCTTTTCCCGCAGCGTGCCGATCACCCGCCAAGCCGGAACGCAGGCGCACAGCAAAAGCAGGGTCACCGCCGCGCCCGATAAACGCCGGGGCAGCAGCAAAGACTTTACCTCCGGCAGCTGCTGCGCCAATCTTTCCCCCGCCCGGGGTAAAAGCACGCACAGCACAAGCACACATACCACAGCACAGAAAAGCACGGAAAGCCGCAAAAGCAGCACCATCATTTTTCGGGACAAAAAATTCACCCCCCCTCCTATTATTATACGAAAGAGCAGGCTGCTGCGCAAGGTGATTTATCGTTATGCGATAATATCACCGGTTCCGGACCCGCCTGCAGCTTTTCTTCCGTTTCAGGACACACAGAGAGGGTGTTATTTATGTCACGCCCCCCTTCTTCAAAGCTGTGAAACCGCGATATTTACAATCCGGGGCAGCATCTTTGCCATCCGTCCTATTGACCTGAACCGGAAAAACAAATAAAATAAGCACAGAACCCTGGCCTTACCTGACCATAACCGGAGGCATTAATTGAACCGAAATATGAATGACCCACACGGCCCGGAGCGATCCTACGACAACCTGACCGATCCTGAACAGAACGGATCGGTTTTTGACCCGGAATATCCGCAGGATGAATATCCCCTCCCGGAAGAAGCAGAAAAAAAGCAGGGAAGGGCCTTTTTCAGCAACGATTTTGACCCAGAATTCCTTCCCCCTGAAGAAGAAAACCGGCAAAGCCGCAGCATTTTTACAAAACGGCGGCGCAAGCCCTCCTTTGTGCTGGCGGTCATCATCAACAGCCTGAGGGTGCTGCTGCTGCTGTGCATTCTGGGCTGTCTGGCCCTGGCAGGCTCCATTGCGGGCATCGCCAAGGGCTATATGGATTCCGCTCCCACGCTGGACCTGGCAGCCCTGTCCGATCAGGAGCAGACCTCCTTTATGTATGACCGCAACGGTGTTCAGCTGTGCGAATACATGGGCACGGAAAACCGGGTGATGATCAGCCTGAGCGCAATGCCGGAAAACCTGCAGCACGCCTTTGTTGCGGTGGAGGACGCCCGTTTCTACAGCCACAACGGGGTGGATGTGAGGCGCATTCTGGGCGCGCTTTTCACCAACTTCACCACCGGCAGCAACCAGGGCGGCAGCACCATCACCCAGCAGCTGATCAAAAACACCCTGCTCTCCCCCGAACAGAGCTATAAACGAAAAATTCAGGAAGCCTGGCTGGCCATGCAGCTGGAAACCCGCTACACCAAGGATCAGATCCTGGAATGCTATCTCAACACCATTTACCTGGGAGAAAACTACTATGGCGTTCAGGTGGCAGGCTACGGTTATTTCGGAAAAAGCGATCTGAACGAGCTCACCCTTCGGGAATGCGCGATGCTGGCAGGCATGACCCGCAACCCGTATTATTATAACTGCCGCCGCAATTTTTACACCCGTTCCGGAGAAGACAAGGATTATCCCGCGGTGACCAACGACCGCACGGATTATGTGCTGGGATGCATGTATCAGAACGGGTTCATCACCAAGGAAGAATATGAAGCGGCGCTGGACCCCTCCACCGCATACGTGCCGGAAAAGAGCCCCGACAGCACCGGGCTGTATGAGCATCCGCACTACATTGAATATGCCATGCGTGAAGCCGTTCAGCAGATGCTGAAAAAGAACGGGCTGGAAAACACCTCCGCCAACCGGGTGCGCATGGAAAGCGAGCTGAGGACCGGTGGCTATCACATCTATCTGGCCATCGACACAGGTATTCAGCAGCAGCTGGAGGACACGGTTTACAATTACTCCTCCTATCCTTCCCTGAGGGACCCGCAGGATAAGACCTACCGTTCCCGCAAATCGGACGGCACCTATGAGGAGATCGTGCAGCCTCAGGCCGCCGCGGTGATCATGGATTACCGCACCGGCTTCGTGCTGGGCATGGTAGGCAGCCGCACAGCCCCCACCGGCCGCAAGACCCTGAACCGGGCCGTGGATATGAACATGCCTGTGGGAAGCTCCATCAAGCCTTTGGCCGTATACGCACCGGCGCTGGAAATGGGCTGCAGCCCCGCCAGTGTCACCCTCAACATGCCCCTTCCCATCACCGGCTGGAAAAACGACCGCGGTGAGGATTCCTGGCCCGTCAATTACGGCGGCAGCGATTACCGGGGCCCTGAAACCATGCGCACCGCCCTCACCAACAGTGATAACACCGCGGCAGCCTGGGCCCTGATGAACAATGTGACCGTGGAAAACGCCGTTCTGTTCCTGAGGCAGATGGGTGTGAGCGACGAGCACATCAACAAAACCCCCTTTGGGGTGTCCCTGGGTTCCTCCGGCCTCTCCCCCCTTGAAATGGCGGTGGGCTACTCCACCCTCGGCAACGGCGGGATGTGCCTCAGCCCCATCAGCGTGCTGCGCATCACCCGGGTAGACAGCGCAGGCTATGAGCAGAGCGTGACCGACTTCACCGAATACCAGACCCGCACCCAGGTGTTCAGCCCCTCCACCGCATGGATGACGCTGGACATGCTCAAGGATGCCGTAAAGAACGGCACGGGCACCGCAGCCAAGATCTCCGGCCAGACCGTAGCCGGCAAGACCGGCACCAACAGCGACCAGAAGGGCGTCACCTTTGCCGGTCTCACCGGCTACTACTGCGCATCTGTATGGATCGGCCATGATAACTACAAAGCCCTTTCCTCCCGCACCACCGGCGGCAACAGCGCTGCCAAGCTGTGGCAGGCCTTTATGAAAAAGATACACCAGAACCTGAAAAACCGTGAGATCATGGAAGGCACAGGCGCCGACTGGGGCCTTGTAAAGGTGGAGACCTGCGCGGTTTCCGGCCTGCTGGCCACCGACGCCTGCCGGCACGATGTGAACGGCTACGGAACCGCTACCGATTACTGGAGGGCAGGCACCCAGCCCACCCAATACTGCCCCATGCACCTGATGGCTGACGTGTGCGAAACGACAGGCGAGCTGGCCGGAGCCGGCTGCCCGGACACGGACCGCGAAGGGATCCTGGTGATCCCGGTGGGGCATCCGCTTTACAACCTCATCGGCACACAATATGAAGGCGTGCTCACCGATTATCTGGGCAGCTTCGCCTCCATACGCCTCACCGGCAATTCCGCAGCCGATCAGGCCTCGATCAGCCTGCACAGCTGCAGTGTTCACAGCGGCTTTGTTCCTGCCATGCAGGGAAGCGCTTCACCGGAAACGATCCGGGAGGCACAGCAGCTGCTGAACCTGGCAAATTCGAAGCTGGCGGAGCTTTTCGGCGGAGAGGCGGGCTTTGCGGAACTGATGAATGCACGGGACGAATTGCAGGCGCTGCTTGCTTTGGCCCCGGATGATGAACAGCTCTACCAGCAAATGACCCGGCTTTCACGGGCATTGGCAACCGTGTACTGAAATGATACAGTTAAGCGATCTGCCCGGCCTTGGGAAAAAGCGCCTGGAAGCGCTCCGAAACGCCGGGATCAACAGCGTGGGAAGATTGATTCTGACCCTTCCCGGCAGCTATCAGGATATGACCCAGACCACCTCCATCGCCGACATCCCGCTCGGAGCGGATGTGTGCGTCACCGGGTGTATTTTGCGTGAACCCAGATTAAGCCATTTCAGAGGTCTCTCCTGCGTCACCTGTGTGCTTTCCGACGGTACCGGGAGGCTGAACCTGCAGTGGTACAACCAGCCCTGGATGAAGGATCAGCTTTCCACCGAAGGGGAGATCACGCTCTTTGGCCGGGTAAACCTGAACAAGCAGGGAAAGCCGGTGATGAACAGCGGCCGGGTGGTGGCCGAAGCCGTTCTGCAGCCGGTCTACTCCTCAATAAAGCAGCTGCCCGGAAAAACGCTGCGGGAGGTGATCCGCTGCGCACTTGAGCATGTGGAGGAATGCCTTCCGGAAACGCTCCCGGAGGATGTGCGCATCCGCCATCACCTGTGCGAGCGGAACTTTGCCCTGAGGCAGGCCCACTTCCCGGAAAACGGAGAAATGCTGAAGATCGCGCTGAGACGCCTCAGCTTCGAGGCGCTGCTGATGTACCAGACCGCCACAAAGCTCTGCCGCAGGGAACGGGGCCCGGCGCTGCCGCTTTCCCTTCCCGGAGCGACCGACGAATTTTTATCCTCCCTTCCCTTTCCGCCCACAAACGCCCAGAAAAGGGTGCTTGACGAGATCAGCAGGGACCTTTCCTCCGGCATTCAGATGAACCGCATGGTGCAGGGGGATGTGGGCTGCGGAAAAACCGCCGTGGCCTTTGCCTGCCTGTATCTTTGTGCCCGGTGCGGACATCAGGGCATTCTGATGGCCCCCACCGAGATCCTGGCCCGGCAGCATCTGGAAAGCGCTCAGAAGATGCTGGAGCCTCTTAATATCAAATGCGGCCTGCTGCTGGGAGGTATGAAGGCAAAAGAAAAAAAGGCCGCCCTGGAAAGCATATCCAACGGCGAATGGCAGGTGGTGATCGGCACCCACGCCCTGCTTGGAAAAGATATTGCCTACCGGGATCCCGCCCTGGTGATCACCGATGAGCAGCACCGCTTTGGCGTGCTGCAAAGAGGAAAGCTGCTGCGGCAGGATCAGGAAGGCACCCTGTCGCCTCACGCGCTGGTGATGAGCGCCACCCCCATCCCCCGCAGCCTCAGCCTGGTGCTGATGGGCGATCTGGAGCTTTCCGTGATCGACGAAATGCCGGCCGGACGGCGCATGGTGGTGACGCGCCTGGTGCCCGAGGAAAAGCGGGAAGCCATGTATGGCTTTCTGGTAAACAGCTGCAAGGCCGGCAGACAGGCCTACATCGTGTGCCCGCTGGTAGAAGAAAGCGAAACGCTGGATGCCGCCAGTGCGCGGGAAACCTATATTGCCCTGTCCACCGGCCCGCTTCGGGAGCTTCGCTTGGGCCTCACCTGGGGCGCACAGCCCGAAAAGGAAAAAGAAGAAACCCTGCGGGCTTTCACCGCCGGGGAAATACAGGTGCTGGTTTCCACCACCGTGGTGGAGGTGGGCGTGAACGTGCCCAATGCCACCGTGATGGTGATCGAAAACGCCGAGCGCTTCGGCCTTTCCCAGCTGCATCAGCTTCGCGGAAGAGTAGGGCGGGGCAGCGAGCAGAGCTGGTGCTTCCTGATGGCCCGCAAAAATGAGCGTCTGCAGGTGCTGTGCGATACCAATGACGGCTTCCGCATCGCGGAAAAGGACCTGGAGCTGCGAGGGCCCGGCGATTATCTGGGCACACGCCAGCACGGCGAGATGCTGCCCGGAATGCAGTTCACCACCGATATGGCGCTGCTCAAGGAGACCGGCGACTGCCTGAAATATCTGGAAAAGGAAGCCCCTGCGGAAAGCCGGGATCTGGTTAAAAAAAGCGCGGCGGAGCAATTCCGCGAGCTGACGGAAAGCATCGTGATGAACTGAAAACAGGATTGCAAAGCAATAATAAGCCCGATCATGACTCATCTGGACGGTGATCATGATCAGGCTTTTTCAATACACGAAATTCTCAAGGGAAGATTGGTGTATCGAAGGTAAACACTGTCGATGGCGGATGAAGCGAACTGAAGATATTACAAGTCCGGAAACATTTGTCATCGGGAAGGCATAAGATAGCTTAACTTCCTGCTATTAATCAGAGGCGTCTTCCACCTTCACATTATCTAACGCAGCTTCCAATAACATATTGACAAGTTCATTTCGACTTCTATTGGTTTGAATGGAAAGTTCATCAAGACGGGCAATCGTTTCATCTTTCATACGAACAGATATGACCTTATGTCCGTCTTCTCCCTTACAGTTGCTTTTCTTCGTGATTTTAATTACTTGCGCTACCATACAGTCACCTCACTTGATAGGATGATTGTATCTTGACACAGACCACAAATATATATTATAATTATGTATACTATAAGCACTACATTTTGTAGTATAATAGAGTTCACTTTGTAACCCCAGTAATTTTTATGCCAGAGATTCTAACCCCCAGAAACGAGTAGATCTGAACAGAATGAAAAAAGTTTAAAGCAAAGAGACCTGAGCCTCTTTGTCAGGTTCAAGCAAAGGAGTGCAACGCCAATTACACGGCATGTAACTAACAACGATCAATCAATATTAGGAGGTTAACATTATGAAGAAACTCGTTGCTATCATTCTTGCCATGGTTATGGCGCTCAGCATCTGCGGTATGTCCGCTATCGCTGAAGAAGTTACTACTACTGAAAAACTCCATGAGGAGAAACTTGCTCTCATCTACCAGGATAAACTGTATGTTGAAATGACATTCAATGAAGCTGTTGATAATAACATTATTAATCTTTTCAGCGGGTTTGAAAATGGGATTCACCCTGTCGAAAACGTCCTGGTCGATGGAATGATTTTCCCGGATGGAACAGTTACAACTCCAAATGAACCTTCTCAAAGTGAAGGAGAATACAATGAAGTTGTACTGCTTCTTTCTAGGCCTAAAAGTGGAGAATATTACTTTGTGAGAATTTTCCGAGTTAATTACACTTCAGAAACCAGTATCGAAGAATACTTTGAAAATATTGGTTTTGAGACAGTAATGCTTCCGGAAAGTGCACCCGAAGATTCTATGCTCCCTGTTGGAGAAGAACTGGTCTTTGAAGGAAAAATCTTTCATGAATGTAAACCTGATATTAGTGTCCTTAGCAGTACTGAGCTTTATTGGGATTTCTGTATGCTTCTTGAAGATGGGACAAGTATATCCTCTTTACCTTTTATGAATGGATTTCTGACTTACGATCCCACCGATGCAAATAATATTGTAGCATTTAGATGGTATTATGATGAGAATTCCGTTGATATAACTCTTACCACTAATGACTTACTGTATTCATTTCCCATCGCGGTAATTCTTCAAAATGGTGATACCATTGAGTTATCTTGGATTGAAGACACATTTCCAGCAGTATGCATACCAAACATCGATCAGCATGACGATGAAACATTTCTGTTTCTCTTTGAATCTTTAAAAGGAAATTATTTTATCAGAATTGCAGTAGATGTATGCACATACTAACTCACACTCTCTCCGGCCCGCCCATAATAAGGCGGGCCGCTCTCATTTTAATATTAATAACTTATGGTTCACTCCGTAAAGAGAGCGAAAAGCTGCAGTAAACAGCAAATCACTCTCTTTTTATGTGTTCAGGGCATATCCCAATTCCAACTGTTGAAAATCCAGTCGCAGATATTTACCGCCAGGCGTAGCGAACCGCAAGCTGAGAATTGAGATGTCCGGGGTGAAGGAATCGGGGGCAGCAAAATCGATAAGCCTACAAACAGAAACCAGATACAAGGCTAAACGGTAGGTAAGGCTGAGTAATTAACCGAGCGAAGCGAGACAGGATGTTATTTTTATGCCAATACTTTGCTCGTCTGTTCATCCTCATACTGCCGGGTGTACAGCCGCCAGTAAGCGCCCTTCCTGGACAGCAATTCGGGATGGGTGCCCTGCTCCACGATCTTGCCGTCGCTCACGACCAGGATGAGGTCGGCATTCTTCACGGTGCTCAGCCGGTGAGCGATCATCAGGCTGGTGCGGCCTTTGATCACCGTGTCGATCGCGGACTGGATCTTCTGCTCGGTCAGCGTGTCCACGCTGGCGGTGGCTTCATCCAGCACCAGAATACGCGGATCGGCCAGAATGGCCCTGGCAAAGCTGATCAGCTGCTTTTCACCGGTGCTCAGCTGGTCCCCGCCCTCGCCCACATCGGAGTCGATGCCCTTCTCCATCCGGTCCACCACCTCGGTGGCGGATACCAATTCAAGTGCCCGGCGTATCTGCTCCTCCGTTGCATTTGGATTACCGTAAAGCAGGTTTTCTCTCACGGTGCCGCTGAAAAGATGGGGCGTCTGCAGCACATAGCCGATGGAGGAATGAAGCCACAATTGGCTCCGCTCCCGGGCATCGCGCCCGTCGATCAGCACCCGGCCGGAGGTGGGCTCAAAAAAGCGGCACACCAGATTGACCAGGGTGGATTTTCCCGCGCCGGTCTCGCCCACAATGGCAATGTTGCTGCCAAAGGGGATCTTCAGGCTGAAATGCTCCAGTACATTTTCATCCCCGTCGGGATAGCGGAAGGTGACATCCTCAAACTCAATATCGCCCTTAAGGGGTTCCCAGTTTTCACGTTTGGGTTCAAAGCTGTCGCCGTATTTTGCAATCACCTCTTCCGTGTCGGTCACATCGCTTTTGGTTTCAAGCAGCCGGGTGAGACGCTCGATATTCACCTGGGTGGTGATGATGTCGCTGATGGCATCGATGATCCAGCGCACAGGCTCCATCATGCCCTGAGCATAGCTCATGAACATGGAGAAGGTACCTACCTCGCTCTCCGCAATGTATCCGCCCTTCCACAAAACGATAGCCAGAGCCAGAGAGGATGCCAGGTTCATCGTAGCGGAAAAGAGACCGCGCAGACGGGAAGCGTGAACGCTAGTCTTTTTCATTTCGGCGGTGTCCTTCCTGAAGTCTCCGCTCATCTTATCTTCGATCACCAGTGTTTTCACGGTTTTTGCGCCGGTGATGCCTTCGTTGAAATCGCCGGTAATACGGCTGTTCAGTTCGCGGATCTGCCGGTTGGCGCGGATCAGCTTTTTCTGGAACAGGCTGAAGAGAAGCACGATCAGGGGCAGAATGATCATCACCATCAGGGCCAGCTTCGCGTTCACGAGCAGCATGACCGTGACCGACCCCAACAGGTAGCTGATGTGCCACACGCTGTCCATCATCGTCCAGCTCACCAGGCCGCCTATACGGCTGGTGTCGCTCATCACACGGGAATGGATGTAGCCTACGCTGTTTTGATTGAAGTAGCTGAAGGAAAGGGTCTGCAGATGGTTGAACGCGGCATTTCTCAGGTCGCGGTTCACGCTCACCTCCACCTGGGTGGCATAGGAGCAGCTCACATAGTTGAACAGCCCCTGCAGTACCGTGAGCACCACGTAAGCCGTGATAAAGAAGGGCAGCGTGTCCAGCGTGGAAAGGCCGATAAAGTGGTTGAGAGCGTAGCGCTGCAGAATGGGCATCAGAATGTCCACCCCGGTCCCGGCCAGGCCGCAGCACACCATGATCATCAGGACCTTACGGTATTTTTTCATATAGGGGAGTACCTTGGGGATCCCGAAAAAGGGCAGGGATACGTTCTTTTCTTTTCCGGTTTCCTGCATTATGCGTTCACCTCCTCCTGACAAAGGCTCTGGATCTCGTAGATCTGCTGGTAAAGTCCCGGCTGCTGTTTCAGGTTTTCCGGGGAATCCAGCTGGCTTACTCTGCCATGATCCAGCACCAGCACTTGATCCGCCTTGCTGAGGGTGGTGATGCGGTGGCTGATCAGAATGATGGTCGCACTGCCGAAGCGTTTTTCCAGCGCTGCGCGGATCTTCGCGTCGGTCTCGGTATCAACGGCGGAAAGAGAATCGTCAAAAATCATGATGGGGGTATTCTGAGTAAGCATCCTTGCAATGGCGGCGCGCTGCTTCTGCCCGCCGGAAAGAGTAACGCCCCGCTCGCCCACAAAGGTGTCATAGCCCTTGGTGAAGCTTTCGATGGTTTCATCCAGGCAGGCCGCCTTCGCGGCGGAGCGGATATCCTCCTCGGTAAGTTCCGCGTTGGTGATCATCAGGTTCTCCTTCAGAGACATAGAAAACAGGAAGGGCTCCTGAAGCACGATGCCAATGCCCTTGCGCAGGCTTGAAAGGCGGATGTGACGAATGTCCTTTCCCCCAACGGTGATGCTTCCGTGTCCTTTTTCCAGGGGATAGAGCCGATCCAGCAGATACATGAGTGTGCTTTTTCCGCTTCCGGTGCCGCCCAGGATACCCAGGGTGCTTCCTTCTGGGATCGTAAGCGAAATATCGTGAAGGAGTTCCGGGCAGCCCTCATAGCCAAAGCTAACGTGATCAAAGCGGATATCGCCGCGCATGTCACTGTCCTCTGCGTTGGGCTCATCCTTTTCTTCTTCGGCATCCATGATGTAGCCAACACGGTCGATGGCCACACCGGCCTTGCTCATTTCGCTGATCATGCGGCCCAGCATGCGCACAGGCCACACCAGCATGCTGTCATAGCTGACAAAAGCGATATATTCGCCACTGGTCATCGTGCCCTTCAGGCAGAAGATCACGCCAAACACCACGATCAGCATGATCTGGATACCCACCAGCACGTCGCTGGTGCTCCAGAAACGGGCCATGATGCGGGCCATGCGGGTCCACAAGCCGGTGTAGTAGTCGTTATGCTTTTCAAAGCGATCCTTTTCATAGCGCTCCCGGCCGAAAGCGCGCACCACGCGCACGCCGGTCAGGTTTTCCTGGGCCATGGCACTCAGCTTGCCTTCGCTTTCATCACACTGCTGGAAGGCATCTCCGATGCGGTTGTGAAAACGGAAGGAATACCACACGATGATCGGCATGGGAGCCAGGGCGATCAAAGTGAGAGGCACGTTCATGCCCAGCATAAAGATCATGCTGAGCACAAGCAGGATCACCACGCGGATCAGATTGGTCAGCTGTTCCGACACAAAGTTGCGCATCGTGTCAATATCGCTGGTGCAGCGCTGAATGATGTCGCCGGTGTGATTTTTCATGTGCCACTGGAATGGAAGACGCCCGATGTGGCCGTAAAGGGTGTCCCGCATGGTCTTGGTCAGCGTTTCGCTGCCCCGGCTGTTGGTCACCCGGAAAAAATACTGGCTCAGCACCTTCACCATGGCCACAGCCACGATAGCGGCAGCCATCACCCAAAGATGGGTACGAAGGTGTTCGATCCCGCCAAACCAGCGGATCACGGTCAGCATCGTATCACTCAGCCCGTCCGTGCTGTTTTTGCCGATCACGTTATCCACTGCCACACGGATGATCTGAGGATTGATCATTTCCGCCAGGGCGCTTATGGCGGCGCTGAGCATGCACATCAGATACATGAAGCGGCTGCCTTTCAGAAACTGCCATATCAGCTTCAGCCTGCCGGGACGTCTTTTTACTTCTTCTTTTTTATTTTCGTTATCCATAAAAGCTCCTTCCTGTAATGATTCAGGGCATGAAGGATATCATAGGAAGCTGCCTGAATGTCAGAAACTGCAGAGGATGCCGCCTCCCAGGCATTTTTCTCCGTCATAGAGCACCGCGCTCTGTCCCGGAGTGACCGCCCTCTGGGGTTCATCAAACACCATTTCCATCGAGCCGTCCCGAAAGCAGGTGACCGTCACTCCCTGATCGGGCTGGCGGTAGCGTACCTTGCAGGTAAGATGCACAGGCATATCTGCCGGAAGCTCTTCACAAACAAAGGTGACCTGCTCCACCCGCGCGGATTTTCTGTAAAGCAGAGGGTGATCCTCCCCCTGCGCGACGATCAGACGGTTGTTTTTCAGATCCTTATCCACCACGAAAAAGCTGCGTCCGTCCCCGCATCCGCCGATGCCCAGGCCTCTTCTCTGGCCCAGGGTGTAATACATGAGGCCGTCATGCCGTCCCACCTTTTCCCCTTCCGGGGTAACCATATCTCCGGGCTGAGCCGGAAGAAAACCGGAAAGAAACTTTTTGAAATTTCTCTCTCCGATAAAGCATACTCCGGTGGAATCCTTCTTATCGCTCACAGGCAATCCGTGCTCCCGCGCGATGGAACGCACCTGCTGCTTGGTCATGCCGCCGACCGGGAATACGCTTTTTAGCAGCTGCTCCTTTTTGACCATGTAAAGAAAATAGCTCTGATCCTTATCCGGGTCCAGGCCCCGCAGCAGGTGTCCCTCATGATCGGTGCGCACAAAGTGGCCGGTGGCCATTTTTTCACCGCCCAGCTGCATCGCAAAATCCAGAAAGGCTTTGAACTTGATCTCCCGGTTGCACAGCACATCCGGGTTAGGCGTGCGTCCGGCCCGGTACTCGTTCAGAAACAGGGTGAACACCCGGTCCCAATAATCCTTTGCAAAATTGACGCTGTAATATGGAATGCCGATCAGGTCGCACACGTTCCGCACATCGCTCCAGTCGCTTTCGCTGGTGCACACCCCGTTTTCGTCCTTCTCTTCCCAGTTTTTCATGAATACGCCAACCACGTCCAGCCCCTGCTGCTTGAGCAGCAGGGCGGAAACGGCGCTGTCAACGCCGCCGCTCATGCCAACGACGATCCGTCCGTTCTGTGTCATGCTTTTTCCCCTACTTCCCCGTTCAGGCCGAGGATATGCCTTATTAGCGGCATCACTCTCGTATGCACTTCTTCGATGGTGCCTGTGGCGTTCACGGCCTCAATACGCTCCGGTTCTTCCCGGCAGAGGCGTTCATACGCTTCCTCCGCGGCGGAAAAGAAGCTGTCCTGCATCTGCTCGATCCGGTCCAACTGACTGGCATTGCTGCGGCGGCGCAGAGCTTCCCGGTGATCCAGGCGGAAATACAGCGTACGCACCGGCATGCATCCATCAAGCGCTGTCCGGTTGATCAGGCGCACCCAGGCGTCATCCAGCCCTCTCGCACCTCCCTGATAAACAAGAGAGGAATCGACGAACCGGTCGCACAATACGATCTTTCCTTCCTTCACCGCGGGCAGTATCTTTTCGCGGATATGCTGGGC
>JAZLIA010000119.1:0-5380 GCA_045617125.1 Clostridia bacterium
ATTTGGTGGTGGGGATGGTGGTGTTGCGTTCGATCAGCTTGGTGAAGATGTGGCCTTCAGTTTCCAGACCCAGAGAAAGGGGAGTGACATCCAGCAGCAGCACATCCTTCACTTCGCCGCCCAGCACACCGGCCTGGATGGCAGCGCCGATGGCAACGCACTCGTCGGGGTTGATGCCCTTGAAGGGCTCCTTGCCGGTGACCTTCTTCACGGCATCCTGCACAGCGGGGATACGGGTGGAACCGCCCACCAGGATCACCTTATCCACCTGAGCGGAGGTGAGGCCGGCATCACGCAGCGCGTTGTTCATGGGAACGATGGTCTTTTCCACCAGATCGGCGGTCAGCTCGTTGAACTTGGCGCGGGTGAGGGTCATATCCAGATGCTTGGGGCCGGTGGCATCCGCGGTGATGAAGGGCAGGTTGATGTTGGTGGTCATGGCGCCGGACAGTTCGATCTTGGCCTTTTCGGCAGCTTCCTTGAGGCGTTGGAAAGCCATCTTGTCCTGCTTCAGGTCAATGCCGTTTTCCTTGCGGAACGCTTCGGCAATGTAGTCGATCACGCGGTTGTCAAAGTCGTCGCCGCCCAGATGGGTGTCGCCATTGGTGGCCAGCACTTCAAACACGCCGTCGCCGATCTCCAGAATGGAAACATCGAAGGTGCCGCCGCCCAGGTCATACACCAGGATCTTGTGGCTGTCTTCCTTATCCAGGCCGTAGGCCAGGGAAGCCGCGGTGGGTTCGTTGATGATGCGCAGCACTTCCAGACCCGCGATGCGGCCGGCATCCTTGGTGGCCTGGCGCTGGCTGTCGGAGAAGTAGGCAGGCACGGTGATCACGGCCTGGGTGACAGTCTCGCCCAGATATGCTTCCGCATCGGCCTTCAGCTTCTGCAGCACCATGGCGCTGATCTCCTGGGGATTATAAGCCTTGCCGTCGATATCCACCTTGAAGGTGGTGCCCATCTGACGCTTGATGGAAGAAATGGTGCGGTCGGGGTTGGTGATGGCCTGACGCTTTGCGATCTGGCCGACGAGACGTTCGCCGTCCTTGGTGAAAGCCACCACAGAAGGAGTTGTGCGGGCGCCTTCGGCGTTCGCGATCACAACGGGCTCGCCGCCTTCCATGACGGCGACGCAGCTGTTGGTAGTGCCCAGGTCGATACCGATAATCTTGCTCATGATTTTTTCCTCCGTTTATCTTTCGTACGTTATTTTTTTTTTCGTTTCCTACATGAGGGAAACATCTATATTGACCCTTTCGGGAAGGGATCCGCATCAGTTTTCGGGAACGACCTTCACCATCGCATGGCGCAGCACGCTGTCGCCCAGGCGGTAGCCCTTTTGCAGCACGGCGCACACGCAGCCGGGTTCTCCTTCATCCTCGGTGCCCTGCATCACGGCATTTTCGAGGTTGGGGTCGAATTTTTCATTCAAGCGTTCGATCACGCTCACTCCGCGCTTTTCCAGCACCTGCTGCAACTGGCGGTATACCATTTCCACGCCCTGATGCAGCGCTTCATCGGTGCTCTCGGCTTGCAGCGCGCGTTCCAAATTATCCATCACGGGCAGCAGGGTCTTGATAAATTCCCGTGCGCCGTCCTCGAAGGCTTCGGCACGCACGTTCTGGTTGCGGCGGCGGTAATTGTCGAAATCCGCCTGCACGCGCTGAGCCATATTCAGGTATTCTTCCGTTTTTTCATTGGCGGCGTTAAGCTGGGCGGTGAGCACCGCAACGGGATCGGCTTCGGGGGCCGGGCTGTCGGCGTTTTCTTTCTGCTCTACGTTTTCCGTTTCGGGTTCGGCCATTTCGGCGTTTACTCTTTCTTCGGCAGCCTCTCCGGCCTTTTTCTTTTTGTTGAATGCCATGTTTTCCTCCGGTTCTGTCTGCATTTTTACTGTGTACCTCCCATCAGTTCGGTCAGCGCGTTCCCCACGGTGACCAGGGCACGCAGCACATATTCATAGGGCATCCTCACCGGGCCGATCACGCTTACGGTTCCGTTGTGGCGGCCGGGGGAGGTGTAGCGGTAGGTGACGACGGAGCTGTTGCGAAACTCGGGAATGCCGGTCTCCATTCCGATATTCACTGAAAGATGCTCCCGGCGGTTTCTCAAAAGCTGCAGCAGCCTTTCCTTATCATCCAGCACGCTCAGGAAGGCGCGGGCTTCGTTCATATCCGAGTATTCCGGATAGTTCAGAATGTTGTGCCTTCCGCTGATCGCGATGCTGTCGTCTGAGGCCTGCTTTTCCATCTGCCGCGCGATCTGGCGAATGCCTTCCAGCACAACGCTGTCTCCGCCGGTCTGGCTGATGCGGCTCAGCAGCATCTGCACCTCGCTCAGTGTGTGTCCCGAAAGCCTTTCGGTAAGCATGCGGCTGATGCTGTAGAGGCTGTCCGCGTTCAGCCTGTCGCTCACCCGGATCACGTTCTGGCTGACCAGCCCGTTTTCGGTGATCACCACGAGCAGGGCGGAGCTTTCCAGCATGGGCACCAGCTGCAGGCAGCGGATACGCGGCTCCTGCTGCTTTGGAAGCATGATCAGGGAGGTCATGTGCGTAAGGTCGCTCAGCACCTGGGCCGCGGCAGGAAGCAGATCCTCCATCTGGCTGCGGCGGGTGGAAAGGGTGTCGGCTGCGAAATGCTCATTGGGAAGAGGGGAAGGA
Source organism: Clostridia bacterium (assembly GCA_045617125.1). Taxonomy (GTDB): domain Bacteria; phylum Bacillota; class Clostridia; order Christensenellales; family Aristaeellaceae; genus ZC3RG03. Next base: position 2,666 of record JAZLIA010000119.1, read on the forward strand.
TCTCTGCGGATCAGCTCATCCACATAGAAGCGATAGGCCATGTCGGTCGGGATCCTGCCCGCACTCACGTGCGGCTGCTGCAGATATCCCAGCTCGGAAAGCTGGCTCATCTCGTTGCGGATGGTGGCGGATGAGAGATGGGGGAAATACCGGCGCTCCAGTGTCACACTGCCCACAGGCATGGCGGACACAATATAATCCTCTATAATGGCTCGCAGGATGTCCTGCTTGCGTCTGTCGATATCCGTCATTCCGCACATCCTTTCCGGGGCGTTAGCACTCACAGTGTTGGAGTGCTAACCACGGGTATAATGTAACACGCTTCCCATGTGTTGTCAATAGTTTATTGAAAAAAGTTTGGATCAGCTGAACGGATCAGCACGATTTTCTTTTCAGGCAAAAATACAGAGCGGCAGCGGAACACATCAGCAATGACGCAGCAGCGGCAATCGGGCCTGCATCTCCGGTCGCGGGCGGGGGAGGAAGCGGCTCCACAGTCACCCTTGCATATTTCAGGGTGTTGTTCATCACATAAGCTTCATGGATGCTTCCTTTACTGTCAAACGCATTCAGGATCTCGAGTCCGATATCATAAACGCCGGGTTCTGTAAATGTATACAGGATCTCGGAGCCGTCGCGTCCGCGGCTGAGCGGGAGAAGACGTTTTCCTTCCAGTTTTACATCCTTTGTGACAGTATCGCAGAGCACCCCGTCTTTTACGATCAGATAGCGGATCGTGACTGTGGCGGAGGGCTCTTCGGTCAAACGCACATAACTTTGGTTGCTGATATCCGCGCAGATCCTGAGCGGGATTCCCACTGTGGCTTCATCCTGCCTGAAGTAATTCACTCCCAGCACGATCTCAGTGGAAACCAGGTCGGGCGAGGCATACACATCTCTTGTTCCCAGGTTTTCTTTCGGAAAAGAGTTGCTCCAGGGCTTTATGGACGAGATGTCTGAGATCATGGACAGGGTCTCCGGATGCATCCAGAAGCCGTCCACGGTCACCAGATCGGAATCCGCCACGTTTTTTACGGTGATGGGATACATTTCAAAGCTGTTCACCCGTTTTTCACGGGGACCGGCCTTTTTTTCGGCTTCCTGATCATCATAATCATAGGTAGCGGCGTCGTTGTCGGAATCGGCAAGGAAAACAGCCATGACGTCTCCGGGACCGTTCAGGGTAAGCGAACGGATGACCCCGGTCATGCAAAGATCATGCCCGCCCAGCATATTGACGAATTCAATTCCCATCGATATGCCGTATCCCTTTTCAAGATCATCGGCAGCCTGATTCAGGCCCTTAATGGTTACATGGTGTCTTACTCCACTGCAGGCGATATCGTAATCCTGGCTGACAACGGAGGCGGCGCAGAGGTCTTTCATCAGTCCGCCGCTGCCTTTTTCCCAGAGCTGGGCGCCCAGCCAGCTGAAGCCGCCAAAGAGCACTTCTCCGGTTTCCCTGTCAACTTCTTCTTCGTAATGGATCCCGTTCAGGAACCACTTTTCACCTTCAATGGAACGGTTGCCGTAATCCATGTAGCTATTGGCAAAATAGGCAAAAAGATCGTCTTCATTTTTAAGATCCACCTTGCCGGGATTTTGCGCTGTCACCGCCCGGCCCCAGCCGGAAAGCTCCAGCGCATTGGAAGCGGAGGCGGCCCAGCACAGCTCGGTGTCGCTCATTATTTCAGGTGCTTCCCCGGTCTCACACTCAGGCGGTGAAAAAAGATTCTGCTTTTCAGCGTCCATCAGGTCGATGGCGGGCAAAATGTATTCCCCGGCTTTTCCCGTGCTTTTATTGGCAATGCGCAGTGTTTCCCCCCTGCCAAAGCTGTCTGCGATCTTCAGTGCCAGCGCATTGGCCCAAAGGGACGGGTCCTCTTCGCTGCGGATGCCGGAGATGAAAGCAGCATAGCGGCTCCCATTCGCGGTGAAATCAAAGGAAAGACACAGGTAACGGTCGTTGGCCGGATGAACGGTCACCTGCAGGTTCTCCACCTTTTGTGATGCGAAGGCCCCGGAAAAGGGCATCAGCAGCCAAAGCACCGAAAGCATTGCGGTCAGGAAAGCCGCCCCGCAGCGAGGCGATACTGCGTTTCCATTCTTCCGGCATCTCATGCGGTTCATCTCCTTTGGGATCGATTCGGATCTTTGTTCGAAACAAATTCTTCCAATTATAATTATATATCATCATCGGGTACTTCTGCAATCGGTGTTTGCGGGTTCGTCATGGAGATCCATGCATATAATGATGGGAAAACAGTGGGAAAATGGCGGAAAAATGCTGGATCTGATCAAAATATGCGAATACAAATCGCAAAATATATTGATGTAATGTGAATTTTGCGGTATACTACACTAGACAGGAGGTGCCTGATATGATTGATAGACCCTTATATGTAGATAAAATCATGGCGTATGCCGATACGCCTTTCGTAAAAATTCTGACTGGTATTCGCCGCTGCGGTAAGTCTACCATTCTGAAAATGATTATGGAAAAGCTCCGCACCGAGCGCAACATCCCAGAAGATCAGATTGTCAGTTATCGCTTCGATTCCATGGAGTACGAAGATATGACTGCAAAACAGATGTATCAGGAGCTGAAAAGCCGAATCGTACATGGCAAAAAGACCTATTTCTTCCTGGATGAAATGCAGGAAATCAAAGGCTGGGAAAAGGTCGTGAATTCCCTGGCCGCGGATTATGATGTGG
>JAZLIA010000120.1:0-33382 GCA_045617125.1 Clostridia bacterium
GTAGGCTCCTCGGCTTTGCTACGCCGCTTCCTCCCCTCCTGCCATTACTGGTAGCAGCTTGCGGTTCGCTACACTTGGCGGTAAATACCCGTGGCGGGACTTTCACCCGCTAGAATTGTGCCATGCCCGGCACACGCAAAACAGAGCGGACTGCCTCATCAGCGGCCCACTCTGTTTTTGCAGTATCCAACTTTATAATAACCCGCATGTATCACGTTATTCCGGGAATTTCTCGGTGAGCTCCTCCCTTCTTGGGATGGACCCTGCCGCGCCGGGACGGGTGACCGCGATCGCGGCAGCCCGGGCAGCGACACGCATCGCGTCCCGTACATTGGCTCCCCGAAGCGCCTCAGCCAGGAAATATCCGGTGAAGGTATCGCCAGCGGCGGTGGTGTCCACGGCGCTGACCTGGAAAATCGGCTGATGCACCCGCTGCATCCCGTCGGTATACACCGCGCCTTTTTCTCCCAGAGTAAGGAGCACCCGAGTGCGGGGATATTTCAGCATCATCAGATCCAGCATTCGTTCCGGTTCGCTTGCGCCCGTAAGACTAAAGCCCTCCGTTTCATTCAGAACGAACAGATCCACCAGGTCCAGCGGCCAGCGCTTCATCTCCTCCGTGACAGGCGAAGGATTGAGCACCACATGAAGCCCTCTTGCAATGGCATAGCGGATCAGGAATTCACCGTTGCTGATCTCATTCTGCATCAGCACCAGACTGCCCTGCGGACATTGCTCCAGGGTGCGGGCGATCATATCCGGGGTCACTGCCTGATTGGCTCCGCCGTAAAGCAGGATGCAGTTCCGCCCATCCCGATCCACCTGGATCACAGCATGACCCGTAGGCGTGTCCAGCACCCGTAAAAAGCGGGTGTCCACCTGTTCCTTCTCCAAAAACTGCTGAAGAAGCTCTCCGTCCCGGCCGCATGCACCGGCAAAAAACACCTTCTGCCCCGCTCTGGACAAAGCCACCGCCTGGTTGATCCCTTTTCCGCCGGGATTCTGCGAAAAGGAGAGCGACGGTATCGTCTCCCCTTCCCGCACCAGATGCTCAGTACGATACACCCGATCAATATTGAGGGAACCAAAAACAATTACATTCATAAAGCGTCCTTTCCCGATCAGAAACAGGCACCGTCACCTGTGCAGTTTGGCAGCAAGCTTTTCCCTCCGCTTACGGCGCTTATCCTTCAGCTCCAGCCTCTCAGCCAGATCTCTGGAGCCCACACCGTATACCAGATACAGCACCAGACCGCTCACCAGCATGATAAACACCGTGGAAGCGCATTGGCGGCCCATCGCATTCAGGTTATCCAAGGACCGCCCATTCTCCGCCCGCTCCGTCATGGTTTTGATCACCATGCCGTAGGTGGAGACCGAATGGAACGTGGCGCCCATATCATATTCAGAGAACAGGGCATTGAAGCACAGCGCAAACACCGCCAGCACACTCGGCAGAATGATGGGAAGCTTGACCCTGAGGAAGGTGCGCAGCTTTCCGGACCCCATGTTCTTGGCGGCCTCCTCCAGCTCCTCATCGATCGAATAGAACGAGGCCTTGATCATACGCAGACTGAACGGAAGCTTGATCACCATATAGGCAATAATGATCAGCAGCCGGGCATCCATGAGGGTATACAGGTTTTGTCCGCCCACAAACCACACGTTCTGGTTGAAGTAGATACGGTAGCTGTAGCAGATCAGAATGGTGGGAAGCAGCCAGGGAAACAGCAGCGCGTATTCCACCAGGGTGGACCGCTTCTTCCCTTTGTTTTTGAAAATATAGTTGCAGGCCAGTACGACCACCACACAGGCCAGCGCAGCCGCAACGATCGAAAGGATGAGGCTAGTGCTGATGCCGCTGACGGTCTTCGTGTTGTTGAACAAACCGGTAATCGCGTTCTTCTGGGTTATAGCCTTGCGGCCGCCTGTCACAGTATAATCCTGTGTGCCGATATAGTTGATGGTGGTAAGATCGGATACGCTGAAGGTCTTCTTGTTGATGCTCTCAAACCCCTGGAAGGAAAACATCACGATCAAAACCACAGGCAGCATATAGATGATGAACAGAACATACGCGTAAATGTGCGCCGCAATATTGGCCACGGGGTTCGCGATCTTCTGCTTCACAAGCTTTGCCTTGGTCTTACTCACGGAAAGGTAGTGACCCTTGCGTTCATAAGCGGTAAGCACCGTAAGCAAAACAATGGTGAACAAAGCCAGAATGATGGAGAGCAGCGCGGCACGCGCCTGCGGGAAGGCCTCATCCGCCACTGAGCTTCCGGCCAGACGCACGATCTCCGGGTTGATGGCATCATAACCGATCAGGGTAGGCGCCGACATGGCGCAAAGACCGGTAATAAAGGTCATGACCGTCAAGGAGAAGAGGGTCGGGATCAAAGTGGGAAACACCACCCGGAACAGCACCTTCACTGGCCCGGCTCCCATATTGCGGGCCGCCTCCACCGTGTTGTAGTCAATGCCGCGGATGGCATTGCGTAAAAACAGCATGTGATTGCTGGTGCAGGCAAAAGTCATGGTGAAGAGCACCGCGGCAAAGCCGGAGAACCAGCGGGGCGGAAGATCGGGAAACCACTGCATAAGCAATTTGGTGATGATGCCGTCCTTATCATAGAGGAAAAGATAGCCGGTCACCAATGCCACGCCGGAATAGATCATCGTGGTCATATAGCCCAAACGCAGCACCTTCGCACCCTTGATATCAAAATATTCGGTAAGCAGCACCAGAGAAACGCCCACCACGTTCACCGTGACAGTGAGGCACACCGCCAGGAGCAGGGAATTGAGCACATATTTGGGCATGCTGCCCGCAAAGAAAAAGCGGAAGATCGCCAGGGGATCCCAGTTTCCGGCAGCATCCTTGTTATTGAAGATGCTGAGCAGGGTATTCAGACACGGGAGGAGCATAAAACCCAGGAAAAGATAGATAAAGGCCACCAACCCGATCAGCTGGAGCAGAAAACCGGCATTGAACTCCCTCTTCTTTTTCATGCGAAATTCACCGCCGAATCATCCCCGGCAGGATAGCTCATCAGATCAGCCGGGTTCACATTTACCCGCACCTTTTCGCCGGGTTCATAAATCCGCACACCGTCATTGCGTTCGATCACCTTGATCGTCTGCCCTGCGGTGTCGATATAGTATTTGATGTAAAGCCCGTAATACTCACGGGAGATGACGGTTCCCGGCAGGGAAAGGATGCCCTCCTGCTGCGGTTCATTCACATGCACCCGTTCAAGACGCACGTAATGGTGATAGTTAGGATCGATATTCGCTCCGGAAGCGATCAGAGCGTCCGTAATATTTTTTTCAAGACGGTTGATATCCCCGATAAAGTTGCACACAAATTCTGTTTCAGAGTAATTATACACCTCATTGGGAGTTCCAATCTGCTCAATATTGCCCTTATTGAACACGGCAATACGGTCAGAAAGGGTAAGGGCTTCTTCCTGATCGTGGGTCACATAGATCGTGGTGATGCCAAAATCCTTCTGCATTTTCTTAAGTTCATTGCGCAACTGAACGCGCAGCTTCGCGTCCAGGTTGGAAAGAGGTTCATCCAGACAAATGATGGCAGGCCTTGTTACCAGGGCGCGCGCTATGGCCACACGCTGCTGCTGGCCGCCGGAAAGCTGGCCAACCGCTTTGCTCAGCTGCTCGTCGGTAAGATCCACCTTTTTTGCGATCTCGCGCACCTGCCGGTCGACCTCATCCTTCTTCAGCTTTTTCACCTTCAGGCCAAAAGCAATGTTGTCATACACAGTCATCGTGGGGAAAAGCGCATAGCTCTGAAACACGATGCCGATGTTTCTTTTTTCGATGGGTACGTTGGTGATATCCCGATCATCCATCAGGACGCTGCCGCTGACCGGCTCAATAAAACCGGTGATAGTGCGCAGAGTAGTGGTCTTTCCGCATCCGGAAGGACCCAGGAAGGTGAAAAACTCTCCTTCCTTTACCTGCACATTGATGCTGTGAAGGGCTTCAAAATCGCCGAACTTCACGATAATGTTTTTCAGATCGATCATGATCCGGTCATTTCCGCTCATACCCGTTTACCTCTTTTATCGATTTCAATGAAGAAGGAGGGCTGCCCCGCAAAAGGAGCAGCCCCCGCACAAGGCAATATTATTCGGCAGTCTGGGTCAGCACAGCCCAATCCAGATTATCCCAATCGGGTTCGGCAGTGGGAGCACCCATGTCCTTCCAGAAGAAGCCCAGGTTGGTCATGATGTTGGTCCATTCAGCGGAGTGGGCAGCAACGTACTCATAGTACTTCATTCCGGCGCCGGCAATTTCTTCCTGCGCGCAGTTCTTCAGGCTGTAAATACCGGCATAGTCATCCATATTGGAAGCAGCGGCAGCAGCCTGGTTGCAGGGATAACGGTCAAACTCGTTAGCCCAGGCAGTCTGGGTTTCAGTGGAACCGAACCATTCACAGAAAGCCTTAGCGGCTTCGGTTTCACGCTCGGAGCGGCCTTCGCGGGCCAGTACACCAATGTATTCGGCAATAAAGTAGCTGCCATCATCGATATCCACCAGAGCCCAGTTGCCGGGAGCATTGTTTTCAGCATCATAGGTCATGGGCTTGTCGCTCTTGGTAGAAGCCAGGTCCACGTTACCGTACAGGGAAGAAGAGTAGAAAGTGGAGACCTGCACTTCGCCGCGGTTGAGGGGATCAAAGCCGTAGCTGTCACCGGTGAACACGCCGCCGGCGCAGTACTTCCACAGAGCCTTCCAACCTTCAACGGAGATGCCGCCCGCAGGAGAAGCAGGATCCGCATAGGGGAACAGCATGCAGTTGTTGATGTTGCCGTTGGTGGTGCCGCCAACCTTGCCCTGGCGATAGTACACATAGCCGCAGTCAGCCATGTCAGACCAGTGAGCAAAGTGCAGCGGGGTGCCGTTGGTGCCCACTTCGTCATTACGATAGAGCATCAGCACGTTCTGGATGGTAACGCCATAGGCCAGACCGTCATAGTAGAAGGCGCCGACCTGGTCAGCCCAGGAAGGAGTCCAGTTGATCAAGGACAGATTCTCATAAGCACCGCCCAGAACCTGAGCCCAACGGGTCTCGTTCAGGCCGAACAGCACGTCTCCGTCCTTCATTTCATTGGCCTTCTGGATGGCAGCGGCATCACCGGAGATGATGGAGTTGTCATCAATGCTGATGGTAAAGCCGGCAGCCTTGGCATTCTCGATGAGCCAGGCCACTTCGGATTCATCATTGGTGTTGGAATAGATCCGGATGGTCACATCCGTATAGTCCTCAGCGGAAGCAAAGGACACGACGGTGAGCAGCATAATGGCTGCCAGAATGAAAGCAAACCCTTTCTTCATAAAAAGGTTCCTCCTATGAATATTTGCCGGTCTCCCCGGCAGTCTGTATATTTTATCACCTTTTTCGCCGCTTGTAAAGATTTTTATACTAAACGGATATGATAAGAACAGATGTGACATTCAATCGGTCATATAGGCAGATAGACATCCACCCCGGTCACCAGCCTGAAAAGCAGCTTCCCCCAGGCCAAAAGCTCCCTTGAATGATTTTTCAGCCAGTACTCCGGCAGGGTATCCGCAGGAAGTCCCCAGGGCTGAAACTCCGCTTCCCGTGAGAGCACAAGCGCTCTTGGAAGATGATAATCGCTGGTAACGATGAGGATCTCCTTAATCTCCTCCCCAAGAAGCTCCCGAGCGTTCACAAGGTTCTGAAAGGTGTTCACCGACCGGTTATCTGTGAGGATCTCTGTTTCCGGAACCCCTCTTTTCATCAGCCATTCCTTCATCACCCATGCTTCCGGGCAGGGCTCGTTCGCCCCCTGTCCTCCGCAGACGATCACAGGACGGCTTTTTTCACGATAAGCTTCAAGGGCTTTTTCAAGGCGCGCTTCCAACTGAAGAGAAACGCTTCCATCCGCTTTCACCTGGGCTCCCAGCACGATGATCGCGCTCCCTCTCAGGGGATCCGCTTCTTTTTTCAAAGAAGCCTCCGCAATGCACAGAGCCGCCGTTCCGGCAGCAGCCGCAAAAAGGCCGATCAGAATAAGGATACACAGAAGACGTGCAGGCAGACGGCCTCGCCTTTTTTTCTTTTCATAAACCATTTGATCCACTCCATACCGCGGAAGAATCCTATATTTCTCCCGTTTCTTTCAGACTGGTGCACTCCTCCCCCACTACAATGTGATCATATAGACGGATATCCAGAGTCGTAAGAGCCAGGGCGATCTCCTTTGTAAATGCAATATCCTCCCGGGAAGGCTCGGGATTGCCTGAGGGATGGTTGTGAGTGAGGATCACTCCGGTAGCCCCGCTGCGCAGAGCCTCTTCCGCGATCTGCCGCGGTGAAATCCGGATCCCGTTCACCGTTCCGCCAGCCAAAAACAGGCAGGCCTTCAAGCGAAGCCTCGGGTCCAGACAGAGCAGATACAGTTTTTCTTCTCTTTCGGTACCGATCAGGGAACGGCAGTATTCCTTCACCAGCCGCACCGAATTGAGGCAGGGCTTTTCGCCCATTGCCTGCCTCGCACACATTTGCGCGACAGGCAGAAAAAGAGTTATCAGCGCAGCCGCGCTTTCTCCCACACCGTCAACAGAGCAAAGCTCCTCCTCCCTCGCCTGCATCACGCCCCGCAGGTTCTGGAAACGGAAAATCAGTTCCTTCGCGATCGGCTTCACATCCCTGCGGGGGATCGCGTAGGTGAGGATCAGTTCCAACACCTCATGCTCCGCCATTCCTTCCAGACCGGCACGCAGATATCTTTCCCGCAGCCGCTTTCTGTGCCCCTCATGCTCCGACATTGGACCCCTCCCGTGCCCGTTCCTCAAGGGCGGAATTCAATTGATCCTCCGCTTCCTCCCAGGCCAAATACGCTATTGAAAGGCTCTCCTGCAGTTTCTTATACTCATTGGACAAAAGGGCAGCCTTCTGCGGATCGCCGTACACATTCGGAGATGCAAGCTCCTGCTCCTTTTGAGAAAGAAGCTCTTCGGTGCGCTGCACCGTTTCTTCCGCCTGACGCAGCTGAAGTTTTAGCTGGCGCAGCTTTTCCTCTTCCTGTTTTTTCTGTTTTTTCAGCTTATCCTGCTGTGTCCGGGTAAGTCCCAGCAAGGCAGGATCCTCTTCCTCGTATTTTTCCTTCAAAAGCTCCTGCTGATAATCATCCCAGTTTCCGTTATACTCCTTTATACCATCCCGACTGAGAACGGCCACATGATCGGCAAAACGGTTGATAAAATACCGGTCATGGGATACTGCAAGGATCGTGCCTTCAAAATCCTCCAGCGCATCCTCCAGCACCTCGCGGCTGTCCATATCCAGGTGGTTGGTAGGTTCGTCAAGCAGCAGCACATTATCCTTCCTGAGCATCAGCTCAGTCAGCGCGACCCGGCCTTTCTCGCCGCCGGACAGCGTGGAGATCTTTTCAAACACTTCTTCTCCGGTAAACAGAAACTGGCCCAGAGCCCCTCTCACCTCATACTGCTCCATGCGCGGGAAGCGGTCCCACACCTCATCCAGCACAGTCTTTTCAGGATGGAGCGACCGCTGATGCTGGTCATAATAACCCACATCGGTGTTGGCGCCCCAGCGGTAGCTTCCCCCATCCTGGGAAAGCTGCCCCGTCAGGATATTGAGCAGGGTGGATTTTCCGCATCCGTTGGGACCTACCACCGCCACTCTTTCCCCGGCACGCACATGCAGATGAAGCCCTTCAAAAAGCGTTTTTCCGTCAAAGCTTTTGCTGAGTCCCTCCGTCATCAGCACATCCTCGCCGGTACGCCTGCCTGCAGTAAAGGAAAAGCAGATCTGCCGGTCATCCTCCGGCTTTTCCAGACGCTCCACCTTATCCAGCCGTTTCTGTTTGCTGCGTGCAGCCCGGATGGACTTTTCCCGGTTGAAGCTTTTATACCGTTCTATGATTGCCTCCTGACGGCGGATCTCCTTTTGCTGAGTTTCCCAGGCCTTCAATCGGCTCTCAAACCGGGCCGTGCGCTGGGACATATACACAGAATAGTTGCCGCTGTACTGTTCGGAACGGCCAAGCAGGATCTCCGTAATATCGGTGCACACCCGGTCCAGGAAAAAGCGGTCATGCGAAACCACCAATACGGTGCCGGGATAATCCGACAAATACTTTTCCAGCCAGTTCAGCGCATTCAGATCCAGATGGTTAGTGGGCTCATCCAGTAAGAGGATATCCGGGCTCTGCAGCAGCAGCTTACCCAGGAACAGACGGGTCAGCTCCCCTCCCGACAGCAGCTCCGCCTTCTGTTCCCGCATGCGGGCGTCAAAGCCCAGGCCGCTGAGCACACCTTCCACCCGGGATGACCAGGAATAGCCGTCCGCTTCCTCAAAACGGTGAAGCAGCCGGTCATAGCTTTCATACAGCTTCTCGGCTTCCTCTCCCTCCGCCAGCGCCATGCGTGTTTCCATTTCCCGCATCCGCATTTCCATTTCCCGCAGCGGTTCAAACACACTGGAGAGCTCCTCCCGCACGGTCCTGTCCGGTGCGGCGCGGTTGATCTGCTCAAGAAAGCCGAGGGTAACGCCCTTGGGAAGCTCCACCTTTCCCTGATCCGGCGTCTCCTGCCCCGCCAGGATGCGCAGCAGTGTGCTTTTTCCGCAGCCATTCACCCCCACCAACCCCATACGCATCCCGTTTTGGAGGGTAAGGGATACATCCTGCAGCACTTCATGACCGCCAAAGGCTTTTGCCACATTTTCTACGTTCAGTAAGATCATTTTTCTTTCCTGTGCCGACCTTCTCTGCCGACCTCCCGCTTATGATACAGGGTTATATAACCCAAATAAAGGGACTGACTTACCCTGTCAGTCCCTATACTTCTTTGGCCCGGCTTCCGATCAGCCCAGAATGAGGATCAGCAGTGCCAGGGCAACGAACGCGCCCGCCGCGATCTTGGTGATCATCGCCAGCTTGCCCTGCAGAGTCCCGGTCGAATTTTTGCCGAAAAAGGTCTCGCTGGAACCGGTGAGAGCGCTTATACCGTTGGATTCACTGTCCTGCAGCAGAACAGATACGATGAGAATAACAGCGACCAGAGCGATCAGGATATCAAGAACGATCATGATAAAACCTCCTTAGTTGAACACGGTAACTATATTAACATACCTTTTTCAAAAAAACAAGCATATATTTCCGTTTTTCCTGTTTCCTTTTTTACCGGGATAAGGTACAATAAACAGCAGAAACTGCCTCGGCATACCATGCCGAAAGATGAATATCTCTACAGGAGGATGATACCATGGCAAGCAAAAAACTGGGAAATATGATCCGGGATGCCCGCACCGATGCCGGGCTCACACAGGAAGCACTGGCTAAGAAGATCGCCGGTCTTTCCGCTTCCGATATCAGCAAGGCCGAACGCGGTGAAAAAGACCTGACACAGGACCAGCTGAAAAAAATCGCAAAGGCCACCGGCGTCACCCAGGCATCTCTTCTGAACGCCGCAAAGGGGACCGCTTCCAAATCCACCTCCAAATCCACTGCGACGAAATCCACTTCGACTAAATCGACTTCGACCAAATCAACTTCGACCAGATCCACCGCATCCAAAAGCTCCTCAACAAAATCCTCCGCTTCCACCGTTTCCATGCGGGTGACTGCCTCCGAAAAGAAGATCGTGGAAGCCTTCCGCGAAGCGGAAGCAGATCAGAAAAAGGCCGCACTGTATATCCTCAAGGGAGAAAGCAAGGATCTGGTGGATGATATCCTCCGTAAACATGGCAATGAGGTGGACTTTGGCACCATCCTCGAAAACGTGTTCGGAAACCTGTTTGGGAAATAAGTAAATCGAAATCAAACAGCCCGCTTTGCCGCGTATGACGAAGCGGGCTGTTTGATTCCGCTCACATTTCCCAGGAACCCAGCCAATCGGTAAACGCATAGTAACATGCATCAAATGCTTTCTGCAGTTCCTCACCCTCATCCAGGGTGTAAACATAATCCTCTGTTTCGAAACGCTCCACATAATGGTAATCATAGGTATATTTTCCCTCGTTCAGATCCGCAAGAGCCCTCGCCGCAAGAAGCCGGGCATCTTCAATATTCCTGATCAGGGTTTCAAACGCTTCGGGGTCACAGGAACGGATACTCCCGACGATTTCGTCAAAATATCCTTCGCGGTAGCCGTAATTGAACTGTGCACCCTCGGTTTCCAGATACCATTTCGCATCGGAAGCATACAAATAGTACCCCGGATAGGCATTTCCGTTTTCATCCGCGCCGCCTTCCACAGAAAATTCCGGCCAGTCACACAGGAACCATAAATAATCGTACATCCTGTACACTTCGCTGATCACATCCCTCTCGGCGATCTTCTGCCACACTGCCATTTCGGGCGACAGTTCCTCTGGACGGATCACACGGTACTCCGCATCCACGATCTTGAAGTTGAATTCATATCCGTAAGGATCAGTAAACACCTGATCCGGGCTGGGGGCCACCAGCAATGTGCCCGTCACCTGTACAGCCTGATTGGTATAGCCAAAGCGCTGGCCCTTCCGGGGATACACCTCCAGCGTGTTGGAAAGCTCCGAGGTGTTGGGCTTGCAGAAGGGACAGCTCTGATAAGGCAGGTTCATCAGGAAAATGAAGCTCCCATCCACCGGAGAAGAGGTAGCAAGATATCCGTTCACCGAAACCGTTCTGCCGTTCAATGTTTTCAGATAATCATATCCGGAGGCTGCCTTAAAGCTGAGAAACACCGGTTCCTCAGCAAATCCCGCCTCCGGCAGTAAAAACAGCAGAATAAGTCCCGCAACCAGAAGTGCAAAAATCCTTTTTTTCATGATCCGTTTTTCCTTTCTTCAGCTTCCGATCCCGTCCCGTCTGGATAGCACAAAGGTGCAGATCACCGTAGGCAGCACAGTGATGAGCAAAACCGCCGCCAGCACGAGCAGCTCCTCGGGATAAACTCTTGTCCTGTCCAGTACAGCGCCCATACTTTTCACATAACCGTTCATCACACCCTGACACAGTCGGCTGGCCGCAAACGCCAGCACCACCGAAACAAGGCCGATCAAACTGTTCTGAAGGATATAGAGAAGATTGATCCGGTCCATCCCGATGCCGATCAGACGCATCAGGCGGATCTCCTCCGAGGAGCTGATCATATTGAGCAGCGTGATCACCGAAATGATCACGATATTCATAATCATGATGATCCCGCACAGCACCAGAACGATATATCGGGTATTATCCGCATCCTCCAGCACACCACGCACGGTGTCCATCGGTTCAATCGCCTGCAGAGACCAGCTTTGTTCGTCATCGGAGGAATGCGCCACTTCTTTTCCGGTTTCATCCGGCGCCTTTTCCATGTTTTCCGTTCCGGGCAAAGCATGGGCAGGACGCATGGATGCTCCCTGGGGCACGGATTCCGCCCCCTCCCGCCATACCTTTTGCTGATACTCATTCACCAGCGCCATGGCATAAGCAGGATTCTTTGTACGCACCAGTACTGCGCATACCATGCCGTTCATTTCCTCATGATCATGCTCCTCCTCATGTTCCACTCCATGCTCCTCTTCTTCCTCCTCATGCACAGCCCAGAGGGTTTCCGTCTGGGTAAAGAGCTGGCTGTCATATACCGTGTGGGTCTCCTTCAAAATTCCCGTAACCGTAAGAGGGGTTTTATGCTCTTCCCCCGCAGAATGGGATGTATAGAGGATATCTCCGATCCTGAGGCCGCAGGCGCGGGCAACTTCGGCCCCCACAACCACCTGGAAGCACTCATGATCGGTGAACATCGCTCCCTCCTTCAAATCACGTTCCTCCAGTAAGGCTGCCTCTGTGCCCACCATGTTGAAGCCGGCATAGCTGTCCGCCATCGCAAAGGGCACTGCCATACTGACACGCGTATCCTTCCTTAACCCTTCAACCAGGGAATAGGGCACTGTGCCCAAAGGCCTGTCCGTAAAATACATGGTGTTCATTGCCAATTGTGTACTGCTGCCGGAAGGCCCAATGATCGCGGACCAGAAACCGGCTGTTCCGGTGAGGCCGTCGCTTACCTGCCGCGAGGTATTCAGCGCCAGCACCGCCACCCCGGCTGAAATCACCACAGACAGGGTGATCAGCAGGATTCTGAGCTTCTTTATTCCCATATTGCGCAAAGCAAACTTAAGCATTCTCTCTTTCCTCCTTAACCACGAAGGAAGCGACCCGGTCCATATCGATCACTTCATCGAAATAACGGGCCAGACGGTCATCATGGCTCACCGTGATCAGCGTTTTTCCCCGTGCTGAAAGGGTCAGCTCCTTCACCACCTGCTCCCCTACTGAAAAATTGAGATTGCCGGTCGGTTCGTCCGCCAGTAAAATATCCGGCCTTTTCACAAGCGCTCTCACGATCGCCACCCGCTGCTTCTGGCCACCGGAGAGACGATCCACCCTCCTGTATTTTTCACCGCGGATACCCAGGGAAGCAAGAAACCGGTCAGCATCCGACACATCCACTTTTTCGAGGCGGAGCAGATCAATATTGTCGATCACGGTCATTTTCTCTATCAGCTTGAAATCTTGAAAAATATAACCGATGTGATCGATCCGGAACCGGTCTTTCTCGGGACGGGACCATTTTGAAATGTCTTCCCCGTCCAACAGGATCTGTCCCGCATCCGGCGACAGGATGCCGGCGATCATATTAAGCAGAGTAGATTTTCCGCATCCGGAGGCGCCGAGCAGCATATAAGATTTTCCGGTCTCAAAATCCAGATCCCGGTAACGGATCGTCGTTTCGTTCCGATAAGTTTTTTCAAGGTTTCTGATCGAGATCATTCCTGTACTTCATCCTCTCCATTTTTCCCTATTATAACACAATATCACTTCACTTGAACAGATCAACGTTCCAAATGCAGTTTTTGAAATTGTTACAAATTAATTTAAGTTATTACAATTCCTTTTCGTTCAGGTATTGACACCTTTCTTTCTTTATTATAAAATAACAAGAGAAATGTCATTTTTCCCTGCGGCTCAGCCGCATGCAGGAAGGAGGGGGAGTATGCGTACTGCCCATAAGCCCATATTCGTAACACTTTTCGTTCTGGTCGTGCTGCTTCTGATGCTGCCGGCCATCGCCTCCGCTGCCGAATTCAATGTTTCGGTGCAGACGGATCCTGCCCGGGTGAAAGCCGCGGGTGATAAGGTCGCAGTCACGATCTCAGTGGAAAATGTCAGCTGTGACACGGAGGATCCCATATCCGTTTGCGATGCTTCCGGAGAGGTGATCCCCGAGTTCGGTGAAGGCGGATATATCCTGCTCGGCACAGGCAAAAGCACGCGCGTCACCTTCGACCATGAGGTGACAAGTGAAGAACTGAGCGCGGGGCAGATCGTGTTTGTACTGCACTATACCAAAATATCCGATGACGAGGTGCAGCATTACGAGCAGAAGATCACTGCGCCGCTCGCTTTTGACGGCACTTTCGTCAGCCTGAATGTCGAACGCTCCGTGTCTCCCGAAGTGGCGCGCAAAGGAAGCACGGTGAACGTGATGTATGAGCTTTACAACAACGGCACCGAGGAGATCACCGATATCAAAGTGCAGGAGACCGTGGTGAAAACAGCCCAGACGGTCAAATCACTGAAACCCGGTCAGAAGACCACACTGACTTTTACTCCCCGTATGGGCTCCGAATCGCTGAGCAGCAGCGCTCGGATCCAGTATAAAGCCAATGGAGAGGCCGGTGAGGTCACCGTTTCCGCTTTGGAGATCCCTTTGGCCACACCCAATCTCACCATGTCCGTATCCGGCAGTGAAGAGGGCGTGAACATCGGCGAAAATGCCGAGCTGACCGTTACCTTCGACAATAAAGGAAACATCGTCTATCACGATGTGGTGGTCAGCGATGAAAAAGCCGGAACGCTTCTTACCGGCCTTGAGATCCCCGCTAACCGCACTGTGAGCTTCAACGTTCCTGTGCTGATGACCGAGCCTGTCACCTTCCGCCTGAAAGCCGATTTGAAGGACAACACCGGAAGCACCGGTTCCATCAGTGCCGATGCCCACAGCGTGAATGCCTATGACCCGGAAAAATCCATTCGTCTTTCCCTCACCCTCACTGCTGATGAGGATACTGTCACCGAACTGCCCGCCACGCTGGCCTTCCGCCTTGTGCTCACAAACGACAGCAACGTGACTGCCAAAGGGATCCGCATCGATCACCGGGAGCAGAACATCGTGAGCAACCTCACTTTGGAACCTGGTCAGAGCCAGACCCTCATCCGCAATATCCGTATCTCCTCTGCCGGCAATTTCCGCTTCACCGCCTCCTGTCAGGACGGGATCGGAAACAATGTGAGCTTTGACAGCAACACATTGAAAATCACCAAGGTGACCCTCCAGTCCACCCCGGCCCCCACGGAGATCCCTCTTCCCGTGATGCCGACAGAGGTACCTGCCGAGGATACGCTCACCCGGCTTTCCGGCATTCGCGATATCCTGTTCAAAGCGCTCAATGTTGTCACGTACGCAGCCATTGCTATGGCAGCGCTGGTATTGATCTCCCTGATCGTGCGCGGCATCCGCAAAGCAAGCCGCAGTAAGGCCTATGATCACATGGATCTGTCCGATCGACGGGACTACAGGGAAGCTTCCTCCGGCGAAAAACGCCGCAGAGAAGTGGAACCCTCGGTGATGACTGAAACGGAAAGCCGTTCCTCCACTCAGGAAGACGAAGTGGACCTGAATGACGAAAGTCTCACCGTGGGTGCAGCACCCCGGCGGGATAAAGACCTGCTCAGCCGTGTGAATTCCTCCGAAAAGGAAAACCGCGCCGCAAATAAAGCGGAAGCAAAGCCTGCACAGATGCAGAAATCCGCTCCCGTTCAAAAGAGCTCCTCTCCCGCTCCGGAAGGAACCGCCGCGAAGCCCCTGATCACCACTCGTCCCTTCCCCATCACGGAGAAGCAGGAAAGAAAAGAAAACGTGGTTCCCCAGCTCAAGGCTGCCAGACCCGGATTGGATGACAATGATTCCTCCGTTTCGGGCGGACGTCATGCCGTAACCGGAAACACAGACACAGATGACGGAGAGTAATATTTTATCTATCTCTGCCA
The DNA here is from genome assembly GCA_045617125.1 of Clostridia bacterium. Taxonomy (GTDB): domain Bacteria; phylum Bacillota; class Clostridia; order Christensenellales; family Aristaeellaceae; genus ZC3RG03. Next base: position 15,102 of record JAZLIA010000120.1, read on the forward strand.
TTGTTCGCTTCACGGATCCCCGGCCACCTGAACCGGGGACCCGTTTTTGATTCCATGATTTCTCCCCTGCCAAAAGCACTCTTTCGAAGCAATTGAAATAAAGCATTATCAATGCTATAATAAAGGAAGACCCGTCTTTCCAACACGGGAAAGCAGGGGTTCTTCCCTCTCTCTAGAACAGATCAATCACAACAGGAGTTTTCCCATTTATGCATTCATCATCTCCGAAAACCCCTTCCGATATTCCCTCGGAAAAAGAAAAAAAATTCCTCTTCAGAAAAAAAGTGATCGCCCTTTCCTCCATCGGCATCATGATCGCTCTGTTTGTGGTGATCCTGATCTGGGTGGGCAAACCGCTGATCGACACCTTCAACCGCAAAGAAGAATTCCGGCAATGGGTGTCCGGAGCCGGGATCGTGGGGGATCTGGCAATGATCGGGGTCTCCGCGCTGCAGGTGGTCGTGGCGATCATTCCCGGCGAACCCTTTGAGCTGGCGGCAGGATATGCATTCGGGTGGCTGCGGGGCATGCTTCTATGTATGACAGGCTTTGCCCTGGCAAGTTCAGCCGTGTTCCTGCTGGTAAAACGCTTCGGCATGAAATTTGTTCTGCTGTTCTTTTCAGAAGAAAAGATCGCTTCCATTTCGTTTCTTCGTGACAGCGACCGGCTCAATTTTCTCACCTTCATCCTGTTCCTCATTCCCGGCACCCCCAAGGATGTGCTCACCTATTTTGTTGGTCTCACACCCATGACTCTTCCCCGTTTTCTGCTGATCACTTCCATTGCCCGCATCCCCAGCATCCTTTCCAGCACCATCACAGGTTCCTTCGTTTTTGAAAACGCCTGGGGACCGGCGATCATTACCTACTCGATCACAGCCGTGCTTACGGTAATATCCATCCTGGTCTACCGTAAAAGGACCCGTGCAGTAAAAACACCGGAAAAAGATATTCCGGTCACAGGTCAGGAAAAGGAATGATATGACCATGTTCAAACTTGATCCGGAACAGGAAGCTTTCGGCTCCATTTCCATTGAAAATGCTTTTTTTACCGATTACCTTCCCTCTGCCAAGGGGGATCAGGTGAGGGTGTATCTTTACGGCTTTTACCGCACGGTGTATCCCCAGCCCGAAGCCGGCATAACAGAAATGGCGAAGGAACTGGGAATGGAAGAAAAGGATGTTCTGTCCGCTCTGAGATACTGGGAGCGCCGCGGTTTGGTAAGCCAGGTGCGTACAGACCCGCCGGAATATGTATTCTGCAGCATCGCAGCACGCCGGCTTTCCGGAAAAGGGTTTTCTGTGGAGGATCCCTATGTGGAATTTACCGAAAACGTATACTCTCTTTTCGGTTCCCGCAGGAAGATCAGCCCGGAGGAAGCTGCCCGGGCCTACGAATGGGTGGCGGATATCGGGCTGCCTGCCGAAGTAGTCCTGATGTTGCTTTCGCATCTGATCTCCACGCGCGGAATCAACTTCAATTTCCGTCAAGGCGAAAAAATGGCGGTGCAGATGAAGGAAGAAAACGTGCTGACCGCCGAGGATGCCGACCAGTTTTTCAAAGAAGACAGCCGGGTGCGGGATGGCTGCCGCAAGCTTCTCCGTCATATGGGAAAGCGCCGGGACGCCACGCTGGATGAATACGCTTTGTATCTCAAATGGCTGAAGAACTGGGGGTTTACTGAAGAAGCGATCCTTTCCGCCTGTCGGGAAATGACACGCGGAGACCCCTCCTTTGCTTATCTTGATTCCATTCTGGACCGTCTTCATGGCGGAAACGCCCGCAGCTCAGGACAGATCGATGAGATCCTGACCGATGAAAAACGAAAGCGCGAAAACATGCGTTCTGTACTGGACACGCTGGGCCTTTCTGTTACCCTGAAGGCCTTTGAACCGGTGTATGATCACTGGCTCACCATTTATCCCCATCCTGTGATCCTTCTTGCTGCGGCAGAATGCCGAATGCTGCAAACCGGAAAAGCCGAAAAGACAGAGGATATGCTGGAAAGCTGGAAAGAACGGCGGGGACTCAAGGACGAAAACGAAGTAAAGGCCTATCTTGAAACCTGCCGAAGTCAGAACAAGCGTCTTCGTCAGTTATTTGAACTGATGGGACACACCGGTGCTGTCACAGAGGGCGACCGGGAGCTGCTCCGAAAATGGCAGCTTTCCGGAATATCGGATGAATTGCTGGATTGTGCCGCTACCCAATCCCGCATGGCAAACGGCAGCAAGCTTCGCTATATGGACAGCGTGCTGGAACAGTGGAAAGCTGCCGGTGTCCGCACCGTGGAAGACACCGGAGCGAAAAGGCCGCTAAAGGCTGCAGACAAAGCAGACAAACCTGTGGCAAGGACCTTAAATGCTCAAAATTATACACAGCGGGAATACACACAGCAGGAAATAGACGATCTGCAGCGCCGCATCTTTGAGGAGGCATTTCAGAATGAAGACGAACCGTCTGCAAACGCTGATCAATCAAGAATATGAAGAACGGCGACGCCGGAACTCGGAAGAAGAGGAACATCGGCTTAAGATCGCCCGGGAGAAATGCCCGGGTCTGGATGAGCTGTTGGAAAAAAGACACCGAATGATTCTCGGTGCAGCAAAAAGCATGTTCAGCTCAATGGAAAAAGATCCGGAAAAGCTGATGACAGAATATAATGAGCGTATTCGCGCCCTGCTCAGGGAAAACGGTCTTCCGGAAGACTGGCTGCAGCCGATTTACACATGCCCGCACTGCCAGGACACCGGTTATATCAGCGTGAATCCGTATATTTCCTGTGCATGCCTTACAGAAATACGGAATCGTCTGGCAAGCGAGAGTCTTTTCGGCGCAGATGAGCAGACCTTCGAGCATTTTGATCCCGCATTGTTCAGCGATGCGGTCATTCCGGAATTCGGAAAAAGTCAGCGTGAAACAGCGCTGAACAACCGCGATCAATGTTCCCGTTTCCTTGATTCCCTGCCTTATCCAAAGCGCGCTGTGCTGATACTGCAGGGAGGAAGCGGTCTTGGAAAAACCTTCCTGATGAACTGCATTGCTGAAGGCGCGTTAAAAAAAGGAATCGATGTTATCACCGTATCAGCTTACCGCATGCTGAGCGACCTGAAAAACGCCTATTTCGACCGGGATGATAACGATTGCCGGGAATATTTCGAATGTTCTCTCCTCTGCGTGGATGATCTGGGTATGGAACCGCTTATGCAGAACATCACGATCGAGCAGATATACAACCTGTTCAACGAGCGCTTTTCCAGGAGCCTGCCCACCGTGATCACGACCAACCTGACCCTTCAGGATGTCAAGGCCCGGTATAACGAAAGGCTGTTCTCCCGTTTTTCTGACAGACAGGTGTGTCAGATCCTTCCAATGATTGGAAAAGATATCCGTACTTCCCGTCACAGCAGATGATTTATTCCCCGATCTTATGAATTCTCTCTCTCAATGCTTGCAAAAGTAACTGCAGAAGCATATAATAGGTGCCTGTGTCCGGGCGCCTTTTTTAGTTTACGGAGGGTTCCTGCCCGGTTTGAATCCTTCTCCCTCCGATACCAAGGAGCAATACCATGAACATGCTTTTGATCGTATCCATCGCTATGATCGCCGGCCTGATGGTGAGCCGTCTGGCCCGTCTGGTGCATCTTCCTAACGTGACTGCTTTTCTGGTGGCCGGTCTGATCATCGGTCCCTGTGTCAGCGGTTTGATCACGAAGGAACAGACTGCCACGATGAATGTGGTGTCCGAAGCTGCTTTGGGCTTCATCGCCTATTCCATCGGCGCCGAATTCCGTCTGGAACATCTGCGCAGGATCGGTAAGGGGCCTCTGGTGATCACAGTATGTCAGGGGCTTTCCACTGCTTTGTTGGTCGATCTGGGATTGATCGCACTCAATTCGATTTTTTATCCTGCAAACACTTATGGCGTACCCATGAGTCTCATCCTGGGTGCTATCGCTTTGGCCACTGCTCCCGCTGCCACTTTGATGGTGGTAAAACAGTACAAGGCCCACGGTTCTGTCACCGAGATGCTGCTTCCCGTCGTTGCCATGGATGACGCACTGGGACTGATGGTATTTTCCATTTCATCTTCCGTTGCAGGGGCCATGCTGGGCGGCGAGGTCACGGTGAGCAGCATGCTGGTTTCTCCCCTCATCGAGATCGTTGGCTCCCTCCCGCTGGGCGCAGCGATCGGCTTCCTGCTCAGTCTGATGTGCCGTTTCTTCCATTCCCGCGGGAATGAACTGGGCCTGTCCATTGCCGCAGTGCTGGGCGGCGTAGGCCTGTGCGATGTGCTGGGGCTTTCCTCCCTGCTGGTATGTATGATGATCGGCGCGATCATGGTGAACATGGTGGATGAGGATCATCGCCGTACCCTGATCGAACAGTGCGACCGTTTCACCCCTCCTGTATTCCTTCTGTTCTTCGTTTTATCCGGCGCTGAGCTGGATATCACGGTCCTTCCACTGGTGGGCGTGATCGGCATTGCCTATCTGCTGCTGCGCTCTGCAGGAAAATGGAGCGGTTCTCTGGTTGGTGCTATGATCACCCACTGTGACGACAACATCAAAAAATATCTGGGTCTCACCCTGCTTCCCCAGGCCGGTGTAGCCATTGGTATGGCCAATATGGTTATGAGCCGCTTTGGCGCAAACAGCGATCCTCAAGTTGCCTCCATGGCCACTCAGATCAACACCATCGTACTTTCCGGCACCCTCGTTTTTGAATTGTTCGGCCCTGTGATCACAAAGATCGCTCTGAAGAAAGCCGGAGAGATCGACGAAAGCATGTTGAAGTCCTGAATGAGTTAAATTGCTTGTTGCATAAAATGACCTGATCATGATTCTGAGTTATGATCAGGTTATTTTGTATACGTAATTCTCCTTTGGGTATTAGGGGTCCGCAGGCCCCTGATCATAATCGTATCGCCCAGCCAAGGAAACGCGTGCGCACCGCACGTTTCTCGCGCGCACTGCGCATACAATTGCCGGACGTGCGGGCACCGGAAGTGAACGCCGCCTGCGGCGGATAAAGCGAACCGAAGGTGCTGCGAGCAAGGAAGCGTTCCGAGCCTCTGTGCGGCGACGGAAGGCGACCATTGCGCAACTCACCGAGCGCAGCCAGACGGAATGTTATCATGCATGAAACATCGTGTTCATGCTGGATCAAAATCCATCCGGATCCTCTTCTTCGGCAGCCACTGCCAGGGCCTTCCTTGCAAGGGAGAAAGAGTATCCCTTCCTTACCAGGGCATTTATGTTTTTCTTTTCGTCATTGCTGTGACGCAGCAGTTTTTTCGCCTGCAGAATCGCCTGCTGGGTCTCATCCTCATCGGTAAAGCATTCCAGGGCCTTCCTTGCTGCTTCTTCGCTCAGCCCCTTCCTGCGCAGCTCCTGACGGATTCGTCCCCGTCCCAGTTTCTGTGCCCGGGCATCCACCCACAAGCCTGCAAAACGCTCATCCGATACGAAGCGGTTTTCAGTGAGGGTCAGGATCACCTTTTCGATCACCTCATCACGATAACCGCGCTGAGAAAGGCATTGCCGGATCTCACCGGAAGAGCGTTCCCGGCTCTGCAGAAAAGCAGCAGCCCGCTCCAGAGCCACACCGTATTCCAGCCCCGCCCGCCAAGCCTCATACTTTTCCGGGTCAATGGCTTGACCTGGATAAAGCTTATTGAGCATATACAGGCCATGCGGCACGATCATCACACGCCCGCTTTCAAACACAACCGTTGCCCGTCCGCCTATGCGGCGAACCTCCGTGATCATTTCAAGCATTTTTGTCACCCGATCAGAAGCCGAATCAGATCGGCATTGATATCCGTTATCACACCATTCCGTGCTTCAGATACCCCCGTAGACAGCATTACAAAGCCTCTCTCCGCAATAGGATCATAAAACAAACCATGCACTGCCCCATAAGCCAAACCCTGATGGCCATAGACCACATGATCTGATATGTTTTTGTTTTTCAGGATAAACGTGCCAATCCCCTCTGAAAGGTCTGGAGCCCTCTTTCCAAAGCGGGCCACCGCGCTTCTCATCTCCTCCAGTGTTTCTGCTCGGAGAAAACCGGGGCAGATCAGTGCCCGGCCGATCACTGCCAGTTCCTCCGCAGAGATACAAAGATTTCCGTGTGCCAGCGACCAATGCCGTTCTATGTCCGGTCTGTCCTCCGGGAGCGGACGGGACAAACGTTCCTCCGCATTATACTGTGGATGACCGGAAGGCGGCAAAATACGCCAGGCATCCGCCAAAGGCCGTCCCAAACGCTGAGGATAATAGGATGCCGTGATCCCAAGCGGATCAAACACCGTCTGCTTCATCAGGGTATCAAAATTGATCCCGGTCAGTCCTTCCAGCACACTGCCAACGATACCGGCACCAAGGTTGGAGTATTCCCAGCCCTCACCCGGCAGAAACGCAGTGAAGCTGTCTCCCTGAAGGATCTGAGAAAGCGTATTTCCCTCCCGAAGTCCTCTCAGATAGCTTTCCCCGTCATGGATGCCAGCCACATGACTGAGCAGCATCCGAAGCGTGATGGGAGTATCCTGGGCGGCAGGATGACGCAGCGGGAAACCAAGGGCTTCCGAAACATCTGCATCAAGGTTGAGCTTTCCATCTTCCTTCAGCTTCATTACTCCCAGCGCCGTCACGTGCTTGCTTACAGAAGCCGTTCGGAAACGTGTTTCACGGGTCACAAGCTGCGTTTTTGCTGCCCGGCCATAGACATAGCATTCCCGGATCCCTTCCGCATCAAAAACACAGATGGATGCTCCCATTGCCCGGTATTTTATCAATATCTTTTTCAAATCCGGCATCATTCCGGCCGGGCAGACCTCCTTCCTGGCCGGAAGCAGATGCAATGCCGCACGATATAAGTTCCACTTGTTCATTCAGTTTCTCCGTTTCTATTCTTTCCATCTGCAGCAGCGTCATATTCTATATGATTCTTTTCCCGTCTTCGTGAAAGGAGCAGCACCGTTCCTGAAACAACCACCATTACCAAACTGAGCACCTGAGACACGCGCAGAGAACCAAGGTAAAGGCTGTCGGTTCTGAGTCCTTCAATAAACGCGCGTCCCACACCGTACCACAGAAAGTAACAGGCTGTAAGATCACCATCCCGGCGCACCTTTTTCCGGTTCAGATAGAGCAGAAAAAAACCGGCCAGATCCCACATCGATTCATAGAAAAAGGTAGCCAGATGCCATGTTCCCCCAACGCATACACACACCGGAAAAAACTGCCATACAGGGTCGGTCATTTCATATCCAAATGCTTCCCCATTAAAAAAGTTGCCCCAGCGGCCGATGGCCTGTCCCAGAATAAGGGACGGCACCGCCATATCCGTCAGACGGAAGAAGGGCAGCTTCTTTATTCTGCTCATCAGCAGCACGCCCAGCACCCCGCCAATCACTCCGCCATAGATAGCCAGACCGCCCTCCCAGATATACAGAACCGACCAGGGATCCTGTCTGAACAGATCCAGCCTAAACAGGACATAGTAAGCCCTTGCGCCAATGATCGCTCCGGGAAAAGAAAACAGGGCAAGATCCACCCCGGTATCTCTGGGAAAACCCAAGCGTTTTTCCTGCCTCGTACACAGAAACACCCCCACCGCTGCCGCACACGCGATCAACAAGCCGTAAACAGATATGGGACCAATCTTCATATCATCCTCCGGAACAGTAGTATCCTTCTTCCCCATTATAGCATTTCCGGCTTCCTTCAACAACCCGCTTTGCCGACGATAAACCGTATTGATCAGGCAAATAATAAGGAAGGCAGGATTTTTCATCCCGCCCTCCGAAAAATCAATATGCTTTTGCGAAATACATCACTTTCTGAGCACGCCGTCCGCAGCACACACAGGTGTCGCCGAAGGGAGTCTGGTCAAACGGCATGTTGCGGCTGGTCGCATTGGTATCTTCCTTGATCTTGTCTTCACAGGCACGGTCGCCACACCACATCGCTCTGGCATAACCGCCTTCCACCTGAGATTTAAGTTCATCATAGTTATGTACATCGCGGGTATGCGCCTGACGGAATTCATCGGCGATCTTGTACATATTCTTCTGGATATCCTCAAGCAGATTCTTCAGGCTGTCAGCAAGGCCCTCCAGTTCCACAGTCGTCTTTTCAAAGGTATCCCGGCGCACTACCGTTGCCACTCCGTTCTCAATGTCACGGGGCCCCATTTCGATGCGCACAGGCACCCCCTTGAGCTCCCATTCATTAAACTTCCAACCGGGAGAAACATTATCCCGATCATCCAGCTTCACACGCAGGCCGGCTGCCTTCAGCTGCTCATATACCTTTTCAGCAGCTTCCGTCACACCCTCCTTATGGGCAGCAATAGGCACGATCACCGTCTGGAACGGTGCGATCATGGGAGGCAGCTTCAGGCCCCGCTCATCCCCGTGGGTCATAATGATCGCGCCGATCAGGCGGGTGGAAACACCCCAGCTGGTCTCATGAGCATATTCCAGTTTTCCGTCCTTACTGAGATACTGGATATTGAATGGCACGGAAAAGTTCGTTCCAAAGTTATGGCTGGTGCCAGCCTGCAGCGCTTTGCCATCCTGCATCATCGCTTCCACGGAATAGGTCGCCCGGGCTCCGGCAAACTTTTCCTTCTCCGATTTCTGGCCTGCATACACCGGAATGGAAAGATTCTCTTCACAGAACTTCTGATAAATCTTCAGCATGTTCTGAGTTTCTTCCTCGGCCTCCTCCGCGGTAGCATGCACGGTGTGACCTTCCTGCCACCAGAACTCAGCCGTGCGAAGGAAAGGACGGGTAGTCTTTTCCCAACGCATCACAGAACACCACTGATTATACTTGAGAGGCAGATCACGCCAGGATTGCACCCATTTGGAGAACATGGTGCAGAAGATCGTCTCACTGGTGGGTCGAACAGCCAGCCGTTCCTGCAGAGGCTCCGTTCCCCCCTGGGTGACCCAGGCGACCTCGGGGGCAAAGCCTTCCACATGATCCGCTTCCTTGAGCAGCAGAGATTCCGGGATCAGCATCGGCATGGACACATTTTCATGCCCGGTTTCCTTGAACATCGCGTCCAGCTGCTCATGAATCAGCTCCCATATACGGTTGCCGTATGGCTTAAGGGCCATGCAGCCGCGCACAGGGGTGTAATCCATCAGATCGGTCTGAGTAACAACATCCGTATACCACTGGGAGAAATTCTCATCCCGCGGGGTAATGTGCTGAACAAATTCCTGTTTCTTTTCTTTTGCCATAACTGACCTCCAAAAAAATAGCCCTCATCCCTGTGCAGGGACGAAGGAGATCTTCGCGGTACCACCCGGCTTACACGGCAAAACCGTGCATCTTTCCTGCCCGATAACGGGGGCACTCCGGCGGGGATTGGCCGCTGGCCCGGGGCTGGGATACCCCGCATTGCCTGTAACAGATATCATTATAACGAGAAAACGCGAAAAGTCAAGAAAATTACCAAAGACCGATCTTTGCTGATCACAGAGAAACTCACCTCTGCCCGCAATGCCGTGCCGGTCCTCCCGTAAGGAGAGAACCGGGACGGATACCGCTAAAGCTTTACTTCTTTTCAGTTGCCAAAATGAAGCTTCTTTTCTCCCTCCAACACAGCAAAGGGGCCCGACACCGTATTTTCGCCGCGTATTTGGCCGGTAATATCGCAGTCAGACAGAAGGTCTCTCTTTACTTTCCGTACAGAGGCGGGATCATATTCAAATTCCATCCGGTCAAGCATACCGGGCAGAGCCATGGGACCCTTCTCCGCTGTTTTCACAGTGAAAGTATAATCCCCGGTCTTTTCGCCGGATTTATCGAGCGTTATATCAAACCATCCGTTCTGCCCTTCAAGATCAAAGCCGCAGAATTCCCTCCATGCCGGCAGATGCAAACATACCTCCGGTTCCGGATACATCACCCTCAGATACCCGCCAAGCATGCGCACAAACAGATTCCGCTCCGATTCATTATCCATTGTGGGAAAATCTATGGCTGCCTCGCCGCAATCATAGAAAATGTTGCCAAACACCCGTGCCTTACGCGATGTGCCGCCGCGGTCAAAGCCCAGGCGGAAGGATACTGGCTTGGAATAATAACCGCTGTGACGGCACCCGGCGATCAGGTTATGTGCAATATAGAGATGATCGGTACCCTCTCCATAAATTCCGTAACCGTTCACCGCTTCATTTTCCCTCAGCTTATACCAGCCGGAGGAGCCAGGCTCATCCGGGATCTTTGCCGGATCAAAACGTCCTTCCACATTCCAGATAATATTGTTGTCGATCAGATTCACACCGTCTCTCGTGCATTCGATAAAGATGGCTTCCCGCTGCTCGATGCCATCCAGGAACAGGTTTTGTGTGATGCGGTTGTTCATGTTGCCGCAGTCCAGCCAGATATGATCCGCTCTGAACGTATTGCGGAACAGATTTCCCCTGATCAGCGCATTTTCACTGTTATGCAGCTTGATGGCTCCGGCTTCCCAGGAAAGCTCCATCTTCTGCCAGCCAGTACCTTCGATCACATTGTTTTCGATCAGCAGCTGTTTGGCAAAAAGCCCGGCGATTCCGCATACGCCCGCGTCCTTGATGCGGCAGCCGCGGATGATCGTGTAGCCGCAGAGTCGGTCCTGTTCTGTTTCGTGATGCCAGCATTCGTTGCCCACATCGATCCCCACCGCATTTGCCCAGTTGACAAAGCAGTTTTCAATGATCCAGTGATGACCGCGATAGCAGGAGATCGCCCCCCGCTGCGGCACGGGTGCTCCCATAGCCGCATGCTCCGCGGTGATGCCTTTCAAATGGATAAAGGAAAGGAACGGAGTATCCGGAGCAAAGCACTGCTCCCGTACCGTGATCTCGATCAGATGATCCTTCGGATCCGCATCCCCTTTCAGGCGAAAATGGATTTTCTGGCCATTGGCCTCCACCCAATAAGTGTTCTCTTCCGCCGCCATAAAATGATAAAGCGGAACCTGATGAAGCATTTCTCCATCACAGAAAACACAGCCGCGCCGGTTCAGATAGGGGGTCATATCCGTTTTGGCATATTCGATGAAAAGGCGGTCATGCAGGATATTCACTGCACAAAAGGGATTGTAGCCCCTGAACATATCAGGGTCCAGTTTATGCTCCCAAACCCTGACATTGCTTACATCCTTCACCGCATCCCGGCCGCGCTGCAGCTGCCATCCGGTACTGCGGATAAAATCCGTCACCTGCTCGGAGGCGCTGATCTTCACCTCTCCGTCTCCCGCAGCCTCATAGCAGATCATGTTCTTCTCACTCGCACCGCCCTGTGCAGGACGAACGCATTCGCGGTAAAGCCCTGCGTGGATCAGCACCTTCGTTCCGGGAACAGCAAGTTTCGCGGCTTCGCTGATCGTGCGGAAGGGATGCTCCCTGCTGCCGTCTCCCTGTCTTTCCGCTTTTAAAGCATCCACGTGAAGAACCCGGTCATATACCGTTTCATCTTTCCAGAAGCTATAAAAATTTCCGTCCGGCAATTTTGCAGAATAATCGATATCCATGCTTCCATCCTCCCGAAAAGGGCACCCCATTACTGAGGTGCCCCCTTCACATTTCTTTATAAAATGATCGTAAAATTACTTGGCAGCTTCGGCCGCGGCGATCTTGGCATCCACTTCGACCTGCCAGTTCTCGCAGTCATAAGCATACAGATCTTCGTAGCCATAGCCGTTCAGTTCTTCGATCATGGTATCCCAGATCGCTTCAAATTCGGCTTCGTCCTTGGCAAAGAAGGCCTGCCAGGTGTACTTGCAAAGGCTCTTGTTCACTTCGGAACGCATCATGGCGATGTCGCTGTCGTCAGTCTTCAGGTTCGCGGAAACATTGGGGCTGGCAAAGAGCTTGTCATTCTTCTTCATCCAGTCAACAGCGTCCTCAGCGCCGAAGGTCTCCTGCCATTCAGCCTTCATCTGAGTCATGTTCTTAGCCTTGTAGGAAGCCCAATACTTCATATCATAGGTTTCACCGGTGTCGGGGTTGGTGCAGATGGAACCGCAGATCCACTGGTTGATCGCGTTGAAACCATCCTGATATCCGCCGCCGCCATACTCTTCGGGCACAGGCAGGTTATCCATCAGAGCGTTGTCCATGTAGGGAACAAACTTGCCGTTCTCGTCCAGAGTGTAGTTCAAGCCTTCGATACCGTCATGCTGGAACACCAGAGATTCGGGGCTGGCATACCAGTCGAGGAATTCCATGAGGCGGTCATACTTTTCACCTTCAACACCGGCGCCCACAGCCCATACACGGGAGGAACCGAAGAAGAAGTCAGAATCGGCATAGTAATACATGTCTTCCACAGGAATGAACTGGAAAGCAGTTCCGTTGTCGAGACGTTCCTGGCTGTTCCAGAAACCGATCTCCCAGTTGTACCAGATCATGTCGGCACGGCCGTTGGAGATCTTGGCGCACACGGCGTTCCAATCCTGCTCACCGGATTCGGGGTCCACAATGCCCATCTGGTTGGCCTTGAAGAGGAACTTGGCAATCTTGTAGTAAGCGGCGTCACGGTCATAGATGGTAGTGAAGGTGTAGTCGGGACGCAGGATGGCGCTGCCCTTTACCTTCTCGCCGTACCAGGTGGTGAGCTGCACCACGTTGGCGGGACCGGACATGTTGTCATTGTTGTCCCAATCAGGCCACAGGGAGAGAGGATAAGCGGGATCGCCGTTCTCATTCACAGGATGCACTTCACGGATGGCCTTCAGAGCATCGAGCAGATCATCCAGATTCTTGAGCTGGGGACGGCCGATCTGGGTGTAAAGATCCCAACGAAGCTGGGGCTGAGAACCGATCAGTTCGCCGGTGAGGGTCACGGGAGAGGTGTCGGTCATTTCAGCGGGGATCGCATAAATGACATCACCCATATCCAGGTTCTTGTTGTAGGTTTCGATCTGCAGCTTATAATTCATCAGGTTTCCGCAGTCGTAGATCTTGTCGCTGATATCGCGGACCAGGCCGGCATCCAGCACGTCCAGGAACTTGGTCTTATCCATGACGATCAGATCGCCCAGGTTGCCCTCGCTGGTGCGGGTGGCATACACGGACTCGCCCACCACCTGGGGAGCGATGATGTTCAGTTCGATGTTGAAACGGTCTTTCACGACCTTGCCAAACCAGCCGGTCTGGGTGCCGTGATTGTTGGCAGCGTCATCATACACGTCGATGACAAGCAGTTCGCGCTCATCCGCAGATGCAAAAGAGCACAGCGTCAGAGCCATGATGCATACGAGCACCATTGCCAGGATCTTTTTCATAGAGCAAACCTCCTTTTTATTTTTTAACATGGCAACTCCTGCCATGCTAAATACGATCTGATCATCCCTTAACAGCACCCATCATGATTCCCTTGGTAAAGAAGCGCTGGAAGAAGGGATACACCAGCATAATAGGCAGCACTACCACCACGGTCACAGACATGCGGATGGAAGTCGCAGTCGCTGCGTGAGCCAGGGACGCCATTACCTGCGTGTTGGAAGACGCGTTGCTCACAAGCGCTTTCAGGGAAGAAGCCTGGTTGATATAGTTCCACAGGATATACTGCAGAGTATACAGCTTATTGTCAGTCACCATCAGCAGCGTATCCTGGAAGGAGTTCCACTGGTTCACAGCGGCAAACACCGCAATGGTCGCAAGGATCGGCTTGATCACCGGCAGCATCACAGCAAAGAACACCTTGAGAGTCCCGGCTCCGTCGATCTCTGCCGCCTCCTGAAGCTCTTTGGGCACCGATTCCACATAGGTTTTGCAAAGCACGATATAGAACGGCTGCACGATCATGGGAAGGACATACACCCAGAAATTATTCTTGAGACCCAGCAGATTCATGCTCAGCACCCACGGAATGATGCCGGCATTGAAATACATGGTCACCGTCACAAAGCGGAACCACAGCTTCCTGTGCCAAAGAGTCTCTCTGGTGAACATATAACCCAGAAACGCCGCAACAGCCACAGTGAACAGGGTTCCCACCGCCGTTCTTGCCACGGAAACGAGCGCGGCAGTACCCAAGCCCGGCAGCTTGAAAACAGATTCATAATTTTTGAAATGGATCTCCCTTGGGAAGAAAATGATCTTTCCCTGCTCACTTAAGTTGTTCGCACTGATCGAATTGATGATGATGTAATAGAATGGGAAAATGCACACAAACGCGAACAGCGCATACACAAAATAGATAAGCACCGACATGAGCTTATCCTGCCATGTGGTACGGATCCTGTTATGAGGATTCTTCAGCAGAGGATTGTTTTCCCCTTGCCGGGCCCCAACTTCATTCGTCATTTTGACTTCCTCCCCATCAGCGTTATCGTTTCCATTTGCACTTCGGTCAGATGAACCCTTCCCCGCGGATCAGCTTGGAAACGGTATTGGTCGCACACAGCAGCACCACGCTCACAACGCTCTTCAAAATACTGATGGCGGTGGACAAAGGATACATGGCCACGTTGCTGATGGACATATTGTATACATACAGGTCCAGCACTTCCACAAAATCAATGTTGAAATCATTCTGGAAAACGAAGTACTGTTCCATACCATTGGAGAGGAAATTAGCCAGATTGAGCATCAAAAGCACAAAATAGGTGGGAAGCAGAGACGGAATGGTAATATGCCAGATGGTCTGCATCCGGCTGGCACCATCCACGCGGGCTGCCTCAAACATTTCTTCATCGATCCCGGTAATGGCCGCCAGATACATGATGGCTGCCCAACCGGCATTTTTCCAGGTGAGCCACAGCCACATCTTGAACCAGATCCCGTCGGTAGACTTGAGAAACGGGATGGCCTCCTGTGTAAGGCCCAGATCCAGCATCACACGGTTCACCGCGCCATTGGAAGAAAACAGATTGAATGCAAAAGCATACACCAGCACCCAGCTGATAAAGTTCGGCAGCGTGGTCACCGTCTGAACGAATTTCTTATAAGGCCGGCAGCGGATCTCGTTAAGGAACACCGCAAACACCATGGGAAACCAGGAGAAAAACAGGGAAATACCGCTCATTACAAAGGTGTTGCGAAGGACCCGTCCGATCGCTTTGAGGCGGGTGGGATTGTTCACAATGGTGAGGAACCATTTGAGGCCCGCCCAGGTATCCGTGCCTATGGTCTTCGGAGGCTTATAATTATGAAAAGCATATACCCAGCCGTAAAGCGGGTAATATGAAAACACCGCTACCAGGATCAGGAACGGAAGAATATAGAGAAACTCCACGTATGAACGGCCTTTTCTGGTATCCAGCAGCGATTTTCTGTTCCGGAGCATATTTTTTTCCCTTGACTGCATGGTTTATTTCCTCCGGCTGACAAACTTTTTGAAACCGGTACAGCTTGCGGATGAAAAATTGCCGTGACCGGATGACAAATAATATCTTTATTCTTCTATATTGTATATGAAAACGAACCAATTTGCAAGGGGGTAGTTGGTTTTCATATCAATTAATTGGCAGCTGTCATATTTCTCCAGCAGATCCGATACCGATAGTTCACATCAGGGCAGTATATGAATGGCCACCGCCTGCAGATCTTCCCTGATGGACACTGTAAGCACGTGATCCTGAAGCTCCACATCGTTGTTTTCGCTCGAGAATACCCCGACGATCCTTCCGCCCGCAACTGGAAGAGACACCGTATCCGGATGCCCTCCTTCAAAAGCATGGATCACGGCCAGGGTTTCCCCTTCCGGCAGCGAGCGGATCACAGCCTGCCAGCCGGAGGGATGCAGCCAGCTTTCCCCGGTATGATCAAAGATCCGGCTTTCCCCATCCCGGATGATGTGCCGCGTCCGCCGGTAGAAGGCGATTCCCTCCTCTGCCTTCGCCCATTGTTCCGCATTGAGATCGAATATGTCTCCGCTCAAACACATCACCCCGAGCAGGGTATTGATCAGAGAATAGGTGATGCGGCGCAGACTGTCCTCTCTGCGCAGCACCGCCCAGATCTGGCTTTGGGCAGGAAGGATCATTCTGTGAAGCGCCGCGGCAATGATCGGAATATGAAGGCATTCATGGGCATCCGAGAAGGACGCCATATCACAAAGGGCCATCATGGAAGGCTCCAAACGGTGCCCGCCGGAAGAGCAGTTCTCGATGATCAGACCAGGAACATGTTCCCTTAACTCCCGGAAAAATCGCTGCGACCCTTCCAAAGTTTGCCTCAATCCCTCACCGAGACTTTCCGCCCCGTCACATCCCAGACCAATGGAATCATTATAGTCGATTTTGATATAGCCAAAGCCGTTCTTTCTGAGAAGACCTGCCACCCGTTCCCGCAGGAAAGTGTGCGTTTCTTCCCGGCGCATATCCAGAAAGCGTCGATTCTCTGTATCTACAGGATGGCCGAACCTGAAAAGCAGCATCCCCTCATTCTTATAGGTATCGGAACCCGGAGAACAGGTTTCCGGCTCAAACCAGATACCGGGGATCATCCCGGCAGCACGGATCTCATCAGCCGTCGATTTCAGGCCCTCAGGGAACAAAACGGTCTCATTGGGGATCCAGTCTCCTCCGCAGTCGCTCCATCCCCTATCGGGCTGACGGTACCATCCCGCATCTATTACCAGGATATCCACGCCCTTCCCTTTCAGAGCCTGGGTGATCTTATGCAGATTTTCAGCAGTGGGATTTCCCCATGTGGTGCAGTATTCATTAAAAAGAACAGGCATATTCCGTTCCCGGGCGATAAAATCCTTTCTCCATAGATCGGACATACGTATGCACGCATCATCCAGCCCGCCCTCACAGGCAGTGATCCGGGCCTCCGGGCTCAGAAAAGACTGTCCCGGCTCGATACGCTTTTCCCAGTGTCCTTTTTCTCCGTCTGCAAGGCCCCCGGTCAGACACAAAGCATTATCCTGTCGCCGCACTTCCATCTGCCAGGAACCCGGGATCGCCAGCTGGAACGCCCAGGTCACCTTTCTTTGGATATCTTCCACTGCCGCGAAGGGAAAATAGCCTCTCACCGGCATGGAACCTGTCTGCCCGAACCGCACAGTACGCATCGCAAAACGCAGCCAGGCGGGTTCGAGCCCCAGTGACTCAATGCTTTGGGTCTCCACCCGTCCCTCTGCGCTCCAAAAGGAGCGGATGCGGTGCAGCTTCAGCGTTTCCGACGCTTCATCCGAACAATAAGGAGTGATCATGCCCATCGAAAAAGAAGAGAGCAGATCCACCGTCAGGCTTTCCCTGCTGTCATTGATCATTTCCGTAGTCACCCTGAGCGCCCGGCTCTCCCCATCCCATCGCACCCGATGGATAAAACGCAGCCCTCGCCCATCCCGAAGCTCGGTGATCACCGTATTTTCTTCTTTCCGCTGGGCAAAAAAACGCAGGCGATCCACAGCACCGGTGCAGCAGAGCGTTTCTCCGTTTCCAAAGCAGTTCGGAAGCGCCTCCCCCCGAATATGAAACTGCACCAGACTCTCCGCCATACACTCCTTTGGCACAAGGTTTTTCCCGGTCTTTTCCGGTACGATCAGCATTCCCGTGCGGCCCCGCTCATCTGAAAAATAAAGAAGCAGCAATTCTCCAAACACAAAACGGCTCAGCTCCTGCTTTTCTTTCATCCCGATTCCTCCCCATTATCATGGATCACAGCTTCGAATGCGATGATTTTCCTTGTGGTAAATGCTCTTTGATCCCTCTTTGCTGTGTTTATCTTACTTTTAATCGAATCATTTTGTCAACACCGAGAGCAAATATTGAAAAGCCAATACAGCAATGGTATAATAGGGCATCAGGAAACAACACGGTGTTTATCCCCTCTGTTGCGGCAAAACCGCGGAAAGGATCAAAAAATGAGCATCACAGCAAAAGAATTCGGCATCGATATCATCGGCCGTCCCATGACCCTTTATACCCTCACCAACAAAAACGGCGCGTCCATCGGCGTGCTGGACTACGGCGCTCATTTACAGAGCGTAAAGGTACCGGATAAAAACGGTGTGCTCACCGATGTGTGTCTGGGCTTTGATAACCTTCATCCCTATGAGATCCCCAACGGTTCCATCGGCGCGACCATCGGCCGCTTTGGTAACCGCATCGGCAACAGCAGATTCACTCTGAACGGAGTGGAATACACCCTTTTCCCCAATAACGGGAAAAACTGTCTGCACGGCGGACGGGAAGGCTTTGACAAAAAGTGGTGGAAGGGAGAAACCCTGGAAGCCGACCATGAGCACGCGCTGATCCTCACCTATGTTTCCCACGACGGCGAAGAAGGCTTCCCCGGCAAAATGAAGGT
>JAZLIA010000121.1:0-16871 GCA_045617125.1 Clostridia bacterium
CACCCTGATGGTTCTGGAAGCCATGAAGATGGAAAATGAGATCCAGGCTGCCAAGGATGGAACCGTGGCTCAGCTGCTGGTGAGCAAGGGCAACATGGTTTCTTCCGGTGATGTGCTCTGCGTTCTGAACTGATCGCGGCCGGTTTGATACTGACCGAGCTTTGAAAGGAGTAAGAACAAGTGCCGACGACCAATGTTGATATTTGGGCAACACTGGTGAATCTTGCCAAGGATTCCGGTATTGCCAGGTTTATCCTGGATCCGAGCGCGCTGATCATGGTGGCCATTGCCTGTGCCCTGATCTGGCTTGCTATCGGAAAGAAATTTGAACCCCTGCTGCTTTTACCTATTGCTTTCGGTATGCTGCTTACCAATCTGCTGGGCAGCGAAATGTTCCACGAAGAACTCTTTGCCGGCGGACATGCCAACTGGAGCCTGTTTGGCGGAGCCATACAGATCAATGCAAAGGATCTGGTAGGGGATACAGCCAACTATCTGGTCAATTCCTCCGGGGCTGTGCTGAATCATGCGGGAACTGTGATCGGACAGATCACCAAGGCTACCGGCATTCAGGGAAGCGAGCTTGCTCCTCTGGCGCAGGTAATTGCTTATATGACTGAGAATGGGAATGAGTGCGCGATCATCCTGCGCGATGCTTTCCTGAGCGGCGGCCTTGTGTATGACCAGACCGGTGTGCAGATCGCATCTGCCGGTGTGAGCATTTCAGCGGGCCTTCTCGACTATCTGTATCTGGGTGTGAAGCTGGGCATTTATCCCTGCCTTATCTTTATCGGTGTGGGTGCGGGAACCGACTTCGGTCCCCTGATCGCCAATCCCAAGACCCTGCTTCTGGGAGCTGCGGCCCAGCTGGGTATCTTTCTTACTTTCCTGGGAGCTTCCCTGCTTGGATTTACTCCTTCGGAAGCCGGTACTATCGGCATCATCGGCGGTGCGGACGGCCCCACGGCCATTTGGCTTACCGGTAAGCTGGCGCCGCATCTGCTGGGGCCCATCGCCGTGGCTGCCTACAGCTACATGGCTTTGGTTCCTGTGATCCAGCCCCCGATCATGCGTTTGCTTACCACGAAGAAAGAACGCGAGATCCAGATGGAGCAGCTGCGTCCTGTTTCCAAGAAGGAAAAGATCCTGTTCCCCATCGTGGTTACCATTCTGGTGAGTTTGCTGCTTCCCTCTGCGGCAGCGCTGGTGGGCTGCCTTATGCTGGGCAACCTGATGCGTGAATGCGGAGTGGTGGAACGCCTCAATAAAACGGTGCAGAACGAACTGATGAATATTGTGACGATCTTCTTGGGTATCACCGTGGGCGCCACTGCTACCGCCGCCACGTTCATCCGTCTGCAGACCTTCGCGATCATTGCACTGGGCATCGTTGCCTTTGGCTGTGGCACTGCCGGCGGCGTGCTGCTCGCAAAGCTGATGAACAAGCTGAGCGGAGGCAAGATCAACCCGCTCATCGGTTCCGCCGGTGTTTCCGCTGTTCCCATGGCGGCGCGTGTTTCCCAGGTGGAGGGCCAGAAAGCCCGCCCCGGCAACTTCCTTCTGATGCATGCCATGGGCCCCAATGTGGCCGGCGTCATCGGCTCTGCCATTGCGGCAGGTGTACTTTTGAGTATGTTCGGAGGTTAACAGAACATGGCACAGGTTAAGATTACCGATACCATCCTGCGTGACGCCCATCAGAGTCAGGCTGCCACCCGTATGCGTATCGAAGAAATGCTGCCCGTATGCGAGATGTTGGATAAGGCGGGTTATTTTTCCCTGGAATGCTGGGGCGGCGCCACGTTTGACAGCTGCCTGCGTTTCCTGCATGAGGATCCGTGGGACCGGCTGCGCAAGCTTCGCAAGGCTCTTCCCAACACCAAGCTGCAGATGTTGCTTCGCGGCCAGAACATTCTGGGCTACAAGCATTATGCCGATGATGTGGTGGATTATTTCGTGAAAAAGTCCATCGACAATGGCATCGACATCATCCGCACCTTTGACGCCCTCAATGACCTTCGCAACATGGAAACTGCCGTGAAGGCCACCAAGAAATACGGCGGCATCGCGGAAGTGGCAATGAGCTACACCACCTCCCCTGTTCACACGGAGGAATATTTTGTGGATATGGCCAGGAAGGTGGAGGAGATGGGAGCCGACCTGATCTGCATCAAGGACATGGCCGGTCTGCTTCTGCCCTTCAATGCTTATTCCCTCATTAAAAAGCTGAAGGCCAACACCAAGCTTCCCATCGTGCTTCACACCCATAACACTGCCGGAACCGGAGCGATGACCCTTTTGAAGGCTGTTGAAGCCGGTGTGGATGTGCTGGATACCGCTTTGTCTCCTCTGGCCGGCGGGACTTCTCAGCCTGCTACCGAGTCTATTGCGGCTGTTCTGGCGGGCACGGAATATGATACGGGTCTGGATCCCGAGCTGCTTGCAAAGATCGCAGAGCACTTCCGTGAGGTGGCAGCCCGTCTTACCAAAGATGGCTGGCGTGATCCTGACAAGGTACTCTCTGTGAATGCCAAGGCACTGCAGTATCAGGTTCCCGGCGGAATGCTCAGCAACCTGATCGGTCAGCTCAAACAGGCAAACGCAATGGATAAGTATTATGAGGTGTTGGAAGAAGTACCCCGTGTGCGTGCCGACTTTGGTTATCCGCCTCTTGTGACTCCCACTTCTCAGATCGTGGGCACCCAGGCCGTGATGAACGTGCTGGGCGGCGAACGTTATAAAATGGTGACCAAGGAAAGCAAGGGCCTGCTGCGCGGCGAATACGGCCGTCTGCCCGCACCTGTCAATGAGGATGTGCGCCGTAAGTGCATCGGGGATGACAAGGTGATCACCCATCGTCCCGCCGATGATCTCAAGCCCGAACTGAAAAAGTATCGTGAGGAAATGAAACAGTATCTGGAGCAAGAAGAGGACGTGCTTTCCTACGCCCTGTTCCCCCAGGTGGCGACCAAGTTCTTCGAATGGCGTCAGGCCCAGAAACTGAAGGCGGACCCCACCGAGTTTGATCCCAAGGATGGCACGATGCCGGTGTGATTTTCAACAGATGCCCGGAGAAAGCAACTTCTCCGGGTGTTTATTTATGTACAAATCGTAAATTTGGTTTATGATGCGTTCATGCCATTGCGTTTATAAGCACAAAAAGGTATAATACAAAATGGAATGGAATGATTTCGGAGGTTTTTTGAAATGGATGTGCTGGAACGATTTCTGAATTATGTTAAGATCGATACCAACAGCAATGAAGATAATGCGGAATGTCCCTCTTCCGGGTCTCAGTGGGATCTGGCCAATATGCTGGTAAATGAAATGAAGGAATTGGGGATCGCGGATGCCCGTGTGGATGAGCACTGCTATGTTTACGGAACCATCCCCGCAACCGATGAAACGATGCCGGCCATTGGCCTTATTGCGCACATGGATACCTCCTCTCAGGTTCCCGGAGGCCCGGTGAAGCCAAGGATCGTTCATTACGGGGGTGGAGACATCTGTTTGAACGATGAAAAGCAGATCGTGATGCGGGAGAAGGATTTTGAAACGCTTAAGCAGGATCAGGGCAGCGAACTGGTCGTAACGGACGGGAATACGCTCCTGGGTGCTGATGATAAAGCCGGTATCGCGGCGATCATGGCAGCAGCGGAAAACCTGATGAAGGACGGCGCCCGTCCTCACGGGAAGATCTGTCTGGGTTTTACTCCCGATGAGGAAGTCGGCCGCGGAGCCGATCTGTTTGATGTGGAGCGCTTTGGCGCCGACTTTGCCTACACGGTGGACGGCGGTGACCTGAGCGAGCTGGAATATGAGAATTTCAATGCGGCATCTGCCCGGGTGACGGTGAAAGGCGTGTCGATTCATCCGGGATCCGCCAAGAATAAAATGGTCAATTCTATCATCGTGGCGATGGAATTCAACGCGCTGCTTCCGGGAAGAGAGATCCCGGAGAACACGGAGGGCTATGAAGGCTTCCATCTGCTCAACAGTATCACCGGCGATGTAAGTGAAACAAAAATGCACTATATTCTGCGTGATCATGATCTGGATAAGCTCAACCGAAAAAAAGAGGATTTTCTGAAAGCGGCAGCGTTCCTCAATGATCGTTACGGTGAAAAAACCGTACAGGTAGAGCTGAAAAACAGCTATTACAACATGCGTTCCCTGATCGAAGAGGACATGAGCATCGTGAAGCGTGCGGAGGACGCGGTCAAAAGTGTGGGACTTACTCCAACAGCCTGTCCCATCCGCGGCGGTACGGACGGTGCGAGGCTGAGCTATATGGGACTCAAATGTCCCAATCTGGGAGCTGGCGGGCGCAACTTCCATGGTGTGTATGAATACCTGAATGCGGATCAGCTGAGGCTTTGCGTGAAGGTGCTGGAAAATATCGTGACAACAAAGTGATCTTCAGTCGGTTCAGATACTGGGGAATGCAGGTTCCCGACAGGATATCCGCAGGAAGCGGAGCAAGTCATCTGAAATGGAGAAAGGGCCAAAATGAACAAGAAACATTGCTGCGTGCTGATCCCTTCACTTTCGCCGGACAGGAGACTGCCGGATTATGTGAAGGCGCTTCTCGCGGCGGGCTTTGGAGGAGTGGTCGTGGTAAACGATGGCTCCAAGCCGGAGTATAACTCTTATTTTGACGAATGCGCAGCCCAGGAGGGCTGCTTTGTGACCGGCTACAGTGTGAACCGGGGAAAGGGCTATGCCCTGCGCACCGGTATTCGCTATATCCGGGAAAATACCTCTTTTGAAGGGATCATCACAGCCGATTCCGATGGACAGCATACGCCTAAGGATACGGAAAGGATGGCGGAAAAGCTGGATGGGAGCGGGAGTCTTTTACTGGGCAGCCGGGATTTTACCTCCTCCAACCCCAATATTCCCCCCCGTTCCCGCTTTGGCAACCGCATCACCAGTCTGGTGTTCAAGCTGTTTTACGGAACGTATCTTCCGGATACCCAAACAGGGCTGCGTGCCTTCTCCTGTGCGCTCTTCTCCAAAATGGAGGAGGTGACAGGAGATCGTTTTGAGTATGAAATGAATGTACTGATCCATTGCAGCAAGGATAAGATCCCCATGGTGGTGGTCCCGATCGACACGGTGTATCTGGAAGAAAACAAATCCTCCCATTTTAATACGGTGAAGGATTCCTGGCGGATCTACAAGCTGATGATCGGCACCTTCATCCGCTTTATCGGAGTTTCACTTCTGTGTTGGGTGATCGACAACCTGCTCTTTGATCTGCTGCTTTATTGTGTGCTTCCGCAGAAGGAAACTGTGCGGTGGCTGATGTGGGATGTGTCGTCAAGCCTGCTTATCGCTTATTTTGCGGCGCGCATGGTTTCAGCAACGGTGAATTTCACTCTCAACAGAAAAGCCGTATTCTGCCGCAAGGGCGGAAAGAACGCAATTCTCCGTTATATCTGCCTTGCGCTGTGCTGTCTGCTTATTTCCGCGACCGTAACTGCAGTGGTGGATCATTTTGTGCACGGCATTGCCTGGCTGATCAAACTGATCGTGGATCTTGTGATGTTCTGCGCTAATTACCGGGTGCAGGAAAAATGGGTGTTTCCAGAAAACAGGAATGAGGAGAAAAAAACATGACGAAACTGAAGAATGCTCTTTTGATCGTGCTGCTGCTGGCATTGATCGGAATGATCCCGCTGATGGTTTCAGGAGGGAAGATCGTGTGTGCCCCGGATACGGATGACGGGTCAGATCCCTTTGACGATCTGTTTGCGATGCTTATCCCGGGAGCTTATGCCGAGGAAGAGAATGCGGTCACGATCGAACCGCTTCCTGTGGATCTGTTCACCCCCGGTAACCAGCCTGATGCTGAAGGATATGTCTATGATGAAAACGGCGATGTGATCCGCTATGAGGATGCGTCCATCACCGTAGAAATGGAGACGCGCACGGAAGAAAAAGTGACCTGGCGTATCGCGAAGGTGAAGATCGCCGATGCCAGCCAGCTGCGTACAGCCATCGCAGGAAACAAGATCAGCAGCAGCAAAACTGCTTATGTGACTGCGCTTGCTAAAAAGTATCATGCCGTGGTGGCTATTGGGGGAGACGATTATCAGAACAACCCCGATGCAAAATCCTTTGAATACCGTATGGGCCAGGCTGCGCGTAAAAAGAGCAACAAGCTGCGCGATATTCTGGTGACCGATGAAAATGGAGATATGCATATTTTCGTCTGCTCGGATGCTGCGAAAATGAAACAGTTCCTGGCGGACGGGCATACCATCGTGAATGCCTTTACCTTTGGCCCGGCACTGGTGATCGATGGCGAAAGTGTGTCCATTCCTAAGGATTACAAGTATAATCCCACCGGAATGGAGCCGCGCTGTGCTATTGGCCAGACGGGACCGCTCACCTATGTGCTGGTCGTGGCTGAAACGGAGACCCGCAATGGCACGGAGGGCGTGACCATGGAGCAACTATCGGATTTCATGTTCTATCAGATGGGATGCCTTCAGGCTTACAACCTGGATGGTGGCAATTCTGCTGAAATGGTGGTAAACAACAAAATGTACATGTTTGATAAGCACAATGAAAGGGATGTGAACGATATCATCTATTTTGCTTCCGCTGTGCCGGAAAACGCCGACTGAGTGCGGGGGGAAACGGATGGAAGGAATGATCGCCTTTCGGATCGGGGAGCTCCCGGTCTATACCTTTGGGATGGTTATTGCACTGGGGACGCTGCTGTTTTCGGGATGCTTTGCTCTGGAAATGAAAAAACGGAAGCTGCTGAGCGGATTTCCCCTGTGTGCGTGTTTTGCAGTGCTGTGCGGCTTTGTATTGGGAAGATTGTTTTTCTGTCTGCTGGACCAGTCCTTCCTGGCCGATCGCCCCCTTTCCGATATTCTTCATCCGGATTATGGCGGCTTTTCCATGATCGGAGCCTTGTTTGGGGCGGCAGCTGGGATCCTTGCGGGATGTCATCTGCAGAAGCTTCCGTTCAAACCTGCTTTTGATGCCGCTGCTCCGGGAATGCTGCTGTTTGTGTTCGGTTCCCGCTTTGGAGAATGGGGAAGTGAGGAGCTTGGCCTGTCAAGACCAATGCGAACAGAGTTTCTGATGGGTACTTTTCTGGATAGCGATGGCTATATGAAGGTGTATCTGCTGGAAATTCTGGCTGCGCTTGTTTTGCTGCTGATCACCCTGTGTGTACTCAGGAAAAGATATACTCATGGCGGTGTGATGCTGGGTGGGATGATGCTCTTTGGCGGCACACAGGTGATTCTTGAAAGCCTGAAGCATGACGGGCATATGTCCTTCGGGTTTGTCGGCATTCAGCACGTTCTGAGCTACCTTATTCTGGTGCTGGCTCTTATCCTGCTGGCGGTTCCTATGTGGAACAGCGGTAAAAAAAAGCTTGCAAGAGGAACGATGCTGCTTGTGGTGCCATTTGCAGCGGCATGTGTTCTGATCGAATTTTTGCTGGACAGAACACCGGTCAGCCGATGGCTGCTGTATGCGGCCTATGTACTGCTGATGCTGATCCTGTGCGGGATGGGCTTTTCAATGCTTCGGGAAAGAGAACGGAAAAGCCTGCGCATGCTTGAAAACGGCGAAACGAAAGCCTGAAACAGAGGGAGTGGCTGAAATGAAAAAAAAAGATGTGGACAGAATCAACGAACTGGCAAGGAAATCAAAGAGCGCGGGGCTTACTGCGGAGGAAGCAGAGGAACAGCAGAGGCTGCGCCGTCAGTATCTGGATGAGTTTAAGGAGAACCTGAGACTCACCCTGGATAACACCTATGTGGTAAGACCGAACGGTGAAAAGCATAAACTGGAAAAGAAAAAGCCGCTTCAGTAAAGAAAAGCACTTGCCGAACCGGGGAAAGAATAGTATAATATGCATGTTATACTGAACCAAACAGAAATGGAGATGTCTTTATGAAAAAGAAAGCATTACTTGCCCTGCTTCTGTGCGCCGTACTGGTATTCAGCGGCTGCTCCATCCGTCAGAAAAATGCGGAAGTGGATGCCGCTCAGGCGATTCTCACGGTGAATGGGGAAGCAATCGATAAGCAGACTGTGAATACCGCCCTTTCTTACCGCGCTTATGATACCAACGTGATGTATTATATGAATTACGGCTTCAACATGGGGCTTGGTACCGATGACGTGAAGGAAGAAGTGTTCTCTGAGCTCATCCGCAGCAAGGTGATCGACCAGAAGGTGAACGAGCACGGCTTTGCTCTTACTGAGGAAGAAGAAGCTGCTGCCGCCGAGAATGGCCAGTACAATTACATGTATTACAGCTACATTGGTTCCATGTACGGGATGGATGCCAGTGCGCTTTCCTACTACTACGATCACAAGGATCTGGCTACCGAAGCGGATTTTGTGCAGGATGCCAAGAAGACCGCTTTGGAAAAGAAGCTGTTTGATGAGATTGTGAAGGATGTGGCTTTGGATGACAGCGATGCCGAAAAGCTGCAGAACGCTTATGAAACCAACCTGAACACCCAGAAAGAAAGCTATGCGGATGCAGTCGCTTTTGCTGAAGCCTATGATAACGGCGAAGTGAAGACGGTTTTCTATGCTCCCGAGGGAGTACGCTTTGTTAAGCAGGTGCTGGTCGGCTACAATGAAGAGGATGAAACCCTGATCAACGATCAGATGAACGAGGGATACACTGCGCAGAGTGCTCTCAGCACCGCTCAGAATGCTCTGAATGCAAAGATCACTGAAGCTGTGACCGCTGAACAGGAAGCATTTGACCTGGCAAAGCAGGCGGCGGATGATGCTGCGGCTGCTCTCAGCGAGCTTGCTGAGGATGCCGACAAGACCGAAGCGGAAGCCCTGAAGGCTGCTGCGGATGCCGCTGTTCAGGAAGCTGAGAAGGTGCTGAATGCCGCGAAGGATGCGGTGGAAGCTCCCGATGAGAAGAAAGCCGTTGAGGATGCTCAGAAGGTCGTGGATGACTGTGCTCAGAAGGTCAAGGATCTGCGTGCTCAGGCTCATTTAAACATTTCCGCTAAAGCGCAGGAAGTGGTCGATAAGGCCCGTGCAGGGGAAGATCTGGTGAAGCTGATTGAAGAATACAATGCTGACCCCGGAATGACGAGCGAGCCCTTTGCCACCACTGGCTATGCGATCTGCGAAGGTCTCACAGTGCTTGATCCCGCCTTTGTCAATGCGGGCATGGCGCTCGAAAACATCGGAGATGTATCTGACGCGGTGGAAAGCGACAACTATGGCTATTATGTGCTGGTGTATGTGAGCGATCTTGCTGCCGGTGAACGCGCCATGGATGAAGTGAAGGACAGCGTGGAGGCTGAAGTGCTTTCTGCCAAACAGCAGGAAGTGTATGATGCCGCCGTGCAGAGCTGGGTGGATGCCGCTGAAGTAAAGCGCTTCGAGGACCGTCTTTCCAACTGATCCGGAATAGAAATTTCGGCTCCTTCCCGCTTTCTGCGGGGAGGAGCTTTCTTAAAACTCATACTAAACTCATTTTAAAAACCCAGCATTTGCTTGCATCTTTTCCCCTCTGGCGTTGCTTCATTCCGGTCAACGTACGTTTCTCTCCATTCAGCTTAACCAGAGCAAAAATATGCGGCACATCTGTTCAGTTTTTAAAACTCGTTTAGTATCACATTGACAGGAGCGGATAGGATGTTTGAACTGCTGTCATTGGCGATGCGTTATGTTTTTGCCGCGCTGGGAGGATTGATCCTGATCAGGATCGTTCTGTGGTTTTGGAAGGATGCCGAAGAATATAAAAAGGATCTTTCCAGACTTCCGGATGCAGGGCTTGTCGGCGAATTCCGGAATGTGACAAACGGAAAAACATATCCGATCCCCAGGGAAGGAGATATGGGGAAAGGCTTTTCCTGCGATGTCAGGGTAAAAGGCAGCGGGGTGAAACGGCATCATGTTCAGATACGTTTTGTTTCCGGGAAAGGTTTAAGGATCATACCGCTTGGCGGAAAATATATGGTGCTGGATGGGAAAAGGACCCGTTCCGCCGCTTATGCCCTGAATGGCAGTACGCTGAAGCTGGGAGAAGCAGAATTGAAGGTATGTTTCTTTTTGGGTGTCAATGCTCCGCACCCGGCAAAATTGATGCAGATGGATACGGAAAGCCAGGAGGGTCGATTTATTCCGGATCACGCTCCTGTTCCTGATGAATGGGGGCCGGAGGAAGAACTGCTCGAATATGGCAGCCTGTATGAGCCTGTTTATGATGACCCGTTTGGTTTGGAAACGGACGGTTCCTTCGGAGAAATCGAGATATCTGATGACGGAGAAAATGGCGAAAGCAGTGAACTGCCCTACTATATGTGCGAACAGAACGCAGAATATACTGAACATGGAAACGGTGAAAACCGGATGCACCGCAGAAGGCATTGAAAACCTGATGGATCCGTCTTCACGGATCTAAACAAAAACACGAAAGCAGGAGTGACATGGCAGGAAGAAGAGGAAACAGAAGAAAAAGAGGCCTGCTCCGCGGCAAGGGGCCGGTTCTGCTTGTGATGCTGTTTTATTTCCTGGGATTTTTCCTGCTTTTTATTGCGAAAACGGATATGCAGGCCTTGATGCTGGCATTACTGGTGCCGGTGATCATTTATGTAGGCACGATGGGGTTTCCAAGGCTGTTTTCATCCGACCAGCCCCTGCTCGCAATGATCAACTTTTTATGTGCCCTGGGAGTGCTGATCCTGTATCGGATCGATCCGGGACGCGGGATCGAGCAGGCGATTAATTATGGCGTAGGAGTCGGATGCATGCTGGCGGCTACGATGATCGTAAAAAAAATCCGTTCCTGGACACCGTTTACCTTTCTTCTGATGATCATTTCAGCTGTGCTGCTTGCTGCTCCCTGCTTGATCGGTGTTGAAAAGAACGGCGCCAAAGCGTGGATCAATATTGGCAGCTACTCCCTGCAGCCAAGCGAGATCGTAAAGATCTGTTTTCTGCTCGTGACTGCTGATCTGCTTTCCAGAAGAAAACTGATCCTTTGTGTGCTGTATGCCGGCGGATGCATGCTTCTGCTTATGCTGCAGCAGGATCTGGGCACGGCACTCATTTATTATTTTACTGTGATGATCCTGATCTATGCGGCTACAGGAAGCCTTTTTCTGATAGGCTGCGGATTGGCTGGCGGTGCCGGTGCAGCGGTGCTGGGCTACACGATGTTTGCGCACGTAAAGGTACGTGTTGCTATGTGGATGGATCCCTGGCAGGATCCGATGGGCAAGGGATATCAGATTGTAAAAGGCCTGCTTTCCATGGTGAACGGCGGGCTTTGGGGTATGGGACTGGGACAGGGCAATGCTACCCATATCCCTATGGCGCAGAATGACTATATTTTTGCTGTAGTGATGAATGAATTCGGTTTGATCTTCGGCACCATGGTCGTTGGCTTTTATATCCTGATCGCAGTGAGAGGCACGATGATCGCAAACAGAACCACCAATCGTATGCATGCTATGCTGACGATTGGAAGTGTGGGGATGATCGTGATGCAGGCTTTTGTGATCATAGCAGGAGTGATCAAGATGATCCCGCTTACCGGGGTCACGCTGCCCTTTATTTCCTCCGGTGGAAGCTCTATGGTGAGCAGCCTCACGGTGATGGGGCTTGTGCAGGGAGTTGCTGCCTGCAATGATGACCGCCTCCGCGAAGATGAACGCATTGCAGAAAAAGGAGGCATGCTGTGAAAAAACTGAAAAGGAATATCCGACGCCTGTGTTTTTTTCTGATCATCATGCTGCTGCTGCTGATCCTGTACGGCGCTTTCAGCCTGTTTACCAGCGGCAACCGCTGGTTTTCTTCCAGTTCCAACACGCTGATCAAGGAACAGAAAAAAACGGTGATCCCGGGAAATATTCTGGACAGGAACGGGATCATGTTGGCCTCTGCTAACGAAAACGGGGAACGGGTATACAGCACCGATGAAGCCGTGCGAAGGGCTGTGGTTCATGTGCTTGGCGATGATAAAGGCAATGTGAATAACGGTGTGGAAAGCTTTATGGCACGCTACCTTTACGGCTTTGATATGAGCTTTTCAGAACGGGCAGATTCCATTCTGAAGGGAAACAAACGTAAGGGCGATAATGTGACCCTTACGATCGACAGCAGCCTTTCAAAACAGGTGCTTTCATGGTTTCCGTCTGGAAAGTCCGGCGCTGTAGTGGTGATGAACTACCAAACCGGTGAAACCGTATGCGAGATGTCCTTCCCCAATTTTGATCCGGAGGAAAAACAGGAGACCGTGTTATCGGATCCCCTCAAGCCTTACTGGAACCGTGCGGTTCAGATGCAGAAAGCGCCGGGTTCCACCTTCAAAGTGGTTACTGCTGCGGCGGCTTTGAGAAATATGGTGGGAATGGATCTGAAAAAATATCAATGTGACGGACTTTTGCAGGTGGAGGGTCATCTGGTGACCGACGCTGGGACTGATCTTTCATTGGAAAAGATCACAGCTCATGGCAGTGTTACTCTGAGAGAGGCTTTCCTGAAAAGCTGCAACAACACATTTGCCCGTGTGGCACTGGAAATGGGCGATAAAAACCTGAAAAAGACGGCGGAAAGCTTTGGGTTTAATGATAATTTCCTTTTTCGGGATATCGTGGTGGAAAACTCAGTTTATCCCACATCAGACCGTACGGATTTTGAGATCGCATGGACTGGCGCAGGCCAGAGTGCCCTGCTGACCACTCCCATGCATATGTGTATGGTGGCCGCCTGTGTGGCAAATGAGGGCGTAATGATGGAGCCCCGCCTGCTCATTCGGGTGGTGGGACAGACAGGAAAGATCCGAATGGAGGGCGAAGAGAGGATCTATCGCAGAGTAATGACAAGGGAGGAGGCTGACACGCTTCGGGACTATATGCGCGGGGTCATCACCTCAGGAACCGGTTCAGCTGCTTTAGTACCCGGGCATCAGATCTGCGGAAAAACCGGTTCCTCCGAGCAGGAGGGACAGTCTGAAACCGACGCCTGGTTTATTGGCTTTATTGACGAGGAAGCCTGTCCCTATGCTTTATGTGTGACAGTGGAGAATGCCGGAGGAGGCGGCAGTGTTGCAGCCCCTGTAGCAAAAAAGATTTTCACCTATCTGCTTGAAAACGGTGCTTCCAGCTAAGAAAGGAAATCGCGCTATGAGCGAAATGATCCGTGTGACTCTTGCAGGACGAAAAACGGTTTTTTCACGCCGGGATCAGGCACCTGTGTTTCTGTGGGCAGGAGGGGATCCTTCGGAAGAGGAAATAAACGATTTATATAAAAAAACGGGTCGGGATGATTTTTCGGTTTTTTCATTCGGAACAAATGACTGGGATGGAGCTTATTCTCCCTGGCCTGCTGTTATAGGAGAGAACCGGGCATTTTCCGGCCAGGCAAGTACTACTCTTTTATGGCTGAAGGAACAGGCGGGGCCCTATCTTGAAAAGCAGGAGACCGGTCCCCTGTATATGATGGGTTATTCTCTGGCGGGGCTTTTTGCGCTCTTTTCGTTGTATGAATGGGAACAGTCCGCAGGGGCTGTTTGCTGCTCTTCCTCGCTTTGGTATCCCGAATGGATGGATTATGCGCGCACCCATTCTCCATTCCCCGGAAAACAGATCTATCTAAGTTTAGGCGGCCGGGAAGCCGCAAGCGGCGAAGCCATCATGCGCGGTATTGAGCAGAACACCAGGGAGCAGGAAAAACTGCTGAAGGGTGACAGGAATGTAAAGAAGGTCTGTCTTCGCATGGTGGCGGGAGGGCATTTTGCAGACAGTGTCAAACGTCTTGCAATGGGTGTGAACTGGCTGCTGAATAATGTCGTCTCATCCGGAAAGGAAATATAGTAATGAAAACGCTGCTTGGTATCCTGAAAAGTGTGTTTGGAATGCTGGCCTTTATTGTGATCCTGATCGCAGTGTTCTGCGTGCCTTTTTTCTATCTTGCCTTTAAGCTGATCGCCCTGATCCCTTTTGAGATACTCAAGTATCTGGCGGCAATGATCATGTTCTGTGTGTTTTTTGTGCTTGCCAGAAAGATATGCCGGTATTTTGTTCCGAAGATCCTGGGAACGGATGAATAACATTCCGCCCTCTTTTCCTCTGATGGGAAAAGAGGGCGGTGATTTTTGGAGGCAAAGCTTAACATGGGTCATTTCTGTATAAAGAAGTAATCAAATTACCATTTTGTACTTTGCCTGTTAAATAACCTCAGATGCTAACCTCGTAGCCGTCCGTCAAAAGCACCATGGGCACTTCTTCCTTCAGCTTGTCAATGAGTTTGCAGCATTTTTCCAGCGTATAGGAAGAGTAATGGGTAATAAACATCCGTTTGGGCGGGTTTTTACGCACTGGCTCGGCATACAGATCGGGATCGAAATGAATCCCTTCCACCACGGCCAGATCCAGCGGCTCGCCGGTGTTCATGCGCTCGAAATCGGCAATAGGACCGTTTTCATTGCTCAAGTCGCCCGTGAACAGTACACGCTTTCCCTCCGCCTCGAAAAGAATGGAGTAGGAATTTTGCATATGACCGTTTGTGATGGCCTGCACACGCAGCGTACCGTCATCATAGATGCATCCTTCCCTGTACTCTTCAAAACGGAGTGACTGACGCAGAGGAAGATGCAATGCTGTTTCCATGTACACCGACAGAGCGTCCCGTATGGTCATTTCTGGCAGCAGGATCAGCGGATCGATCTTTGTATAGTACCAGCTGCACTGATTTGTGAAGGACACAAGGCCGTTTACATGGTCGCCGTGGGGATGGGTGATAAAAATCGAAGTGATATCCGAGGGCTTCCTGCCGCGGTTGATCAGATCCGGCATGATGTCGCAGCCCATATCCACGATATAGAGCTTTCCGCCCGTCTCCAGAAAACAGGAAGAACATTTGCGGTTCATTTCGCAAATGCCGTGACTTGTACCAATGAAAGTAAGCTTCATAATCTGCCTCCGAAAAATGGATGAATATGTTTACCACTGCTCCGCTTATGCTGTAACGATACGAATGAAAGCAATATAGAAGGCGTGCCGATGCAAATCATAGTTGTAATGTAAGGATGACTTTCCCTTTTCTGGCAGTAAAAACGGGAGCTCCATCCCGGATTGCTTATAAGACGCGGAATTCCGTTGTAAGGATCGGATGATCGGCGCAGCCCGTGAACAGATCGAACACGCCCGGCTCGATGACAAATTGGTTTTCATTGTTCCACAGCGTCATACGTTCGGCTTCCACAGAAAGCGTGACTGTTTTTGTTTCGCCCGGCTCAAGGATGACGGGAGCAAAGGCCGCAAGCTTCTGCACGGGCGTTACAAGGGAAGAAACCTTGTCATTCAGATAAAGCTGAATCACTTCACGGCCCGTGCGGGTCCCGGTGTTTGTGAGGGTGACCTCCGCGGTGAGGCTTTCGCCCACCCTGAGTTCGTTTTTTTCAAGAGTAAGGGATTTGTACCGGAAGGTCGTGTAGCTGAGACCAAAGCCGAAGGGGAAAAGCGGAAGATTGCCGCAGTCCATGTAATCGGAACGGAAGGGCTCGAACACGCCTTCGGGTTTCTTTTTAGCGCGTCCCGTGTGGGAATAAGCGTAGAAGATCGGCAACTGGCCTACGCTTTTCGGAAAAGACATGGCCAGCTTTCCGCTGGGGTTATGAATGCCAAACAGCAGCTCTGCAGCGGCGGAACCACCCTCGGTGCCGGGCATCCACATTTCCAGAATAGCCGGTATGTCATCCACTATATGAGAAAGTTCCAGCGGGCGGCCGTTAAACAGCAGCAAAGCCGTGTTGGGGTTTACTTTGGAGAGGACGCGGATCAGTTTTTCCTGTACGCCCGGCAGCGTGAGCGAAGCGCGGCTCCTTCCTTCGCCTGAGCAGTCCCGTTCCTCGCCCATACAGAGAATAACAACATCCGCCTTCTCTGACGCTTCCACAGCCGCCGGGAAGCTGCTTTCATCTGTGCTGCCGATGGCTGAGGAACAGCCATTCACAAGCGTGATCTGCGCATTCGGAAGCAGTTTTTCAATTCCCTGCCTGACGGTCACGGCTTCCTCGCGTTTTCCATAGCAGAACCACGCGCCGAGGATATCATCGCTGTCTGCGAAGGGCCCGATGAGCGCAACGGATTTTACATTCCGGTCAAAGGGCAGAATGCCTTCGTTTTTGAGCAGTACCGTGCTTTCAAGCGCCGCTTTTTTCGCGAGAGCGCGGTGTTCTTTTGTGAGGCAGACCTTTTGTATTCTTTCTGCTGACGCTCCGCGAAAGGGATCCTCGAACAGGCCCAGCTCGTTTTTTATTTTCAATATGCGCATCACGGCTTTGTCCAGCTTTTCGAGGGGAAATTCTCCTTTCTCCACCAGCTCTGTCAGATACTCCGCATAGCCGCCGCTCACCATATCCATGTCGCATTCGCACTCCGCGCACATTTTTGCCGCTGTGCGTTTATCCTCCGCAACGCCGTGGAGGATCAGTTCGTTTAGGGCATTATAATCGCTGATGATCGCGCCGTCAAAGCCCCATTCGCCGCGCAGAACATCAAAGATGAGCCATTGATTCGCCACGGAGGGCATGCCGTTCAGGGAATTGAAAGAAGGCATCAGCATTCTTGCGCCTGCTCGGATACAGTCACGGTAGGCGGGAAGATACCATTCGCGCAGCACCCGTTCGGAAAGCTCGACCTGGTTATAGTCCCGCCCGCCTTCCGCCGCGCCGTAGGCCGCGTAGTGCTTGACGCAGGCGGCAATGGAATCGGGATCACGCAGATCATTCCCCTGAAAGCCGCGCACGGCCGCGGCGCCCATTGCGCCGGACAGATTCGGGTCCTCTCCGCCGCTTTCCATCACACGCCCCCAGCGGGCATCGCGGCAATGATCGACCATCGGGGCGA
>JAZLIA010000122.1:0-22334 GCA_045617125.1 Clostridia bacterium
AGCCCCTCCAGATCAAAACTCATTCTCAGAATTAACTGTCGTTCTTCTTCTCTTCTCTGTATCGTTTTCAAGGTCCCGTTCCTGCTCGCTCTCGCGAGCGCTTTGCTATAGTATCACTACGCCTATTGCTGTGTCAACAACTATTTTTTGATTTTTTTCACTTTTTTTCTGTTTTTTTAGATAATCCGTACTTTATATGGAGCAGCCCGAGCAGAACGATCAATATGGCGAACTATATTTATTAATATTGGATTTTAATTCGTTTTTTATTTTTCGCTTCATTTTTCCTTCTGTTGCATCCATTCAAGGTATCTGCTATAATACCTTAGAAAAGACAGGCTACCATCTGTCGGAAAGAAGGATAGGAAAATGAAGATCGCGGTTGCATGTGATCCTGCCGGGTTGGTACTCCGGGACAAAGTCATGGATCTGCTCCATGAACGCGGCATCGAAACCCTGTACTTTGGAATTGATGAAAACGACACCACACGGGATTATCCTGTTTTTGCTCTTCGCGCCGCCAAAGCGGTGCAGCAGGGAGAATGCACCTTCGGCATTATTATGTGCGGCACCGGTGTCGGGATTTCCATTGCCGCCAACAAGGTGAAAGGCATTCGCTGCTGCTGCTGTTCTGATTATTTCAGTGCCAAAATGACACGCGCCCACAATGACGCAAATATGCTGGCAATGGGCGGCAGAGTTATCGCGCCTGAAACAGCCGTCGAGCTTTGCAAGGTGTTTCTTGACACCCCATTTGAAGGCGGTCGTCATCAGCGCAGAGTGGATCAGATCACTGCGATCGAAAATGGTGAGGATATCCGATAATTGATTCAGTATAAAAGGCAGGCCGCACAGCCTGCTTTTTCATGTTGGTCATTCGCTCCATACTTGTCGAATACACCCCTCCATATTCTGTTTCAAAGCTCCTGCAATATGGATTTCACTTTGAGGGATGCCGCATACACCCGGTTCTTTTTCTCTCCTTCTTCCTGCATCTCTTTCATGGCTTCACGCATGCTTTGTCCGTTCAGCAGCTTGCGAAACAGCATCTCTTCAGGCGTCAAAACAGGGGTTTCCGTCTTGGGTTCTTCCTTTTTTACATTTCTCAGATCCATTACGATGCAGTATTCGCCTTTTTCGCTCTTCTCATTATCCTCAAGCATTTCGGCAACCTCACCGGCGAAACCGCGAATCGTAAGCTCGTGCATTTTCGTCAGGTCACAGCTGGCACTCACCCGTGCCTCGGGAAGGACCTCCGCCACTGTGTGCATCAGTTCCTTCACTCTGTAGGGGCTTTCATGCACGATGGCGCCGTCCGTGCGCCTTGCGATCTCCTTCAGCTTTTCCCTCAGGTCTTTCTTTTCGCGCGGCAGAAAACCATAGAAAGCAAATTCTGTCAGGTCAAAACCGCTCACGCTCATCGCGGCAGCCATTGCACTGGGCCCTGCCACTGCGATCACCGGAATACCCCTGTCTGCCGCAGCCTTAACAAGATATGTTCCCGGATCGGATATCGCAGGCGTGCCCGCATCGGTAACCACCGCAACATCAATGTCTTCTTCAAGCATCCGGTCAGCAATCTGCCCTGAACGTTCTTTTTCATTATGCTGATGGCAGGATGTAAGCGGGGTATGGATATCAAAATGGTTGGTCAGCTTCATGGTCACCCGGGTATCCTCAGCAGCAATAAGAGAAACTCCGCGCAGCACTTCCACCGCGTGGGGACTCATGTCGTTCAGATTGCCAATGGGGGTAGCCACCACATACAATGTGCTCACAGCTCATCCTCCCCCGCTTTTTCAAACACTCGCAGTGTGGCACTGTGGGCCCGGCTGTTCATGCTCAGTTCCGCTTCCCCGGCCTTTTTCATTCCAAAAGCCTTCCCCTTTGACACTTTTCCGCACATACACACAGGCGCCTTAGGCGGACACACACAGGGATTCTGCAAGGAACGAAACGTCTGCTTTACCAGACGGTCCTCAATAGAATGGAAAGTGATCACACAAAGCCTTCCGCCCGGACGCAGCATATCCACCCAATCCTCCAGGGCCTGCCTGAGCGGCGCCAGTTCATCATTCACCTGAATGCGCACAGCCTGAAAGGTTCTTCTGGCAGGATGTCCTTCATCCTTGCGCCTCACCGCCTTGGGAATGGCAGCATCCACAACAGCCACCAGGTCCATCGTGGTAAGAACAGGTTTTTCTTTTCTCTTTTCACAAAGCACCTTTGCAATGCGGGCTGCCCATTTTTCATCACCGTATTCATAAAGGATGCGGGCAAATTCCTGTTCAGAAACCGTGTTCACATATTCCGCTGCCGTCATTCCGCAGGAAGTATCCATGCGCATGTCCAAAGGAGCATCCTCATGATATGAAAAACCACGGGACGTATTATCCAGCTGATATGAGCTGACTCCCAGGTCCAGCAGCCCGCCATCCAGAAGGATTCCGGGAAGCAATTGTTTCACATCATGAAAATTGCCGTGCACGGCCCTGAAGCCCGGATAATCCTTCAGCCGCGCACTTGCTGCGCGGATCGCTTCCTCATCCCGGTCAATACCATAGAGCCGTCCCGATTCACCGATCCTTTCCAGGATCTTTTCACTATGCCCGCCTCCGCCCAGGGTTCCGTCTGCAAACACGCCGCCTTTTTCCGGTGCAAGGCTGTTTATCACTTCATCCAGCAAAACAGGTATATGGCTGAACTGCATTCATTCCTCCGTCCGGTCCGCAGCAGTTTTTCTGCAGCCCGGCCTTGTTTTCAGGCTCAGTAAAGCTTCGCAATGATCTCGGCACAGCGTTCAATTCCAATTCTCGCGCTGTTCAGGGTGATATCATAATTGCGCATATCGCCCCACTTGAGATCTGTATAGATGGAATAATATGCGGCACGGCGCTTATCCTTATCCCGGAGACGTTTTTCGGGAGAATCTTCCTTTTCACCGTAAAGTCTCACAATGCGCTCTGCACGGGATTTCATATCGGCATAGATGAACACCTTCAGCAGATCCGCCTTGTCCTGAAGGATATAGTCCGCACAGCGGCCAATGATCACACAGCTTTCTTTTTCGGCAAGCTCGGTAATGATGCGGCTCTGCACCGTGAAAAGCTGGTCCTGATTGGTGCGGCCATATTGATCGCGGGCTGCCAGGGCATTGGAGAACCAGCTTCCGCTTTCGGCATACTCGCCCCGTTCCTTGATATACTCTTTTGCAAAACCGCTCTCATCCGCAGTTTTTTCGATCAATTCCTTATCATAGCAGGGGATCCCCAATATCTTCGCCGCTTCCATAGCGACAGTTCTTCCGCCGGACCCAAACTCACGGCTGATCGTAATAATTCTGTTCATAGCAATACCTCCATCATTTATATTGTTTATTTCAGGTTTTCCGCGATCCTGTCGATCGCCTTCATCACATTTTTCCGTGGGGTGGCAATATTCATGCGCACATAGCCGCTTCCCCAGGCTGTAAAGGCTGTACCGGAAGACAAGGCAAGGCCGCACTTCTCTGTCAGGAACTGCTCTGTCTGTTTCTGATCCTCTCCGAGGAAGCTCAGATCGATCCACTTCAGATAAGTTCCCTCCAAAGGAGTCATCTTCGCTTTCGGGATCTTCTGTTCAATCTCCTTTTCCAGACAGGTATCAGTTTCCTTCAGATAGAAAAGCAGCGCATCCAGCCATTCTTCACCAGTATCGTAAGCCGTTTTCTGCGCCAGGGTAGCAAACAGATTGATCTCCCCCTCTCCGATTCCGGAAAGGAACAATTCCATCGTAAGCCGGTCTCTCTCCTGTCCGAATACCATGGAAGAACACCTGAGCCCCGCAAGATTGAACGTCTTCGTAGCGCTGATCAGACTGATCGCCGTGTCATCCACCGACAGGATCGGCGTATGCTTCCACCCCGGCATTTCGAAATCACAGTGGATCTCGTCAGCCACAAGCCGCACACCGTATTTGAGACACAGACCGCTTACTGACCGAAGCTCCTCTCTCGTCCAGATCCTTCCAACCGGATTGTGAGGAGAGCAGAGCAGCAGCATCCGTGCCCCTTCACGGAAAGCCGTTTCAAGGTCGTCAAGATCCATCCTCCAACCATCAGGAGTTTTCATGAGCGGATTCATCCTGAGCTTCCTGCCGGCATTCCGTACCGTTCTTTCAAAAGGACCATACACAGGAGGCTGGATCACCACCGTGTCATCCGCCTTCGTGAATGCATTCACCGCAAAAGCGAGACTGTCCACCACACCGGGAGAGAGGATCACCTGCTCCGGCCGGAGCTTCAATCCATGGCGTTTTTCTTCCCAACGGCATGCAGCCCGGATCGCTTCTTCTTCTCCTTCACTGTAGCCATAAACACCGTGCTGAGCTCTTTTCACCAGGGCTTCCCGAACAGAGGGCGGGGATGCAAAATCCATATCCGCGATCCAAAGCGGGATCAGATCTTCTTTCCCGAAAGCTGTTCCAAGGGTGTCCCACTTGATGCAGTCCGTACCCTTTCTGTTTTCTCCCTGGTCAAACAAGCGGAAATATTCTTCCCTGTTCATATCATTCCTTTCGGCAGAGGCGGTTCTGCCCGATGCCAACCCTTGTTTTCTGTTCTATTCTACCCTTATTCCCGTTTTTTTTCAAGATGGGCATCAAATTTTCAGCTTTATTTGTTTTGAATCCCTTTGGAATCAAATCTTTTTGTCCTTCTTATTGACGTAAGTGCTTACGCGGTTTATAATGCAGTAGGCAAAAAAGCAGGGATCCTGTCTCCCGGCAAAAATGAAACGGAGGAAAAACTATGACCCCTTTTAT
The DNA here is from genome assembly GCA_045617125.1 of Clostridia bacterium. Lineage (GTDB taxonomy): Bacteria > Bacillota > Clostridia > Christensenellales > Aristaeellaceae > ZC3RG03. Next base: position 4,801 of record JAZLIA010000122.1, read on the forward strand.
GGACGATAACTTCCTTCTGCATACCGAGACAGCCCGTATTCTCTATCACGAGGCTGCCAAGGATATGCCCATCTATGATTACCATTGCCACCTGATCCCGCAGCAGATCGCCGAAAACAAGCGTTTCCGCTCCCTTACCGAACTGATGCTGGGCGGAGATCATTACAAATGGCGTCTGATGCTGGCTTCCGGTGCAGACGAAAGTCTCATCCGCGGCAACGGCGATGACCGTGAAAAATTCATTGCTTTCGCCCGTGCTCTCCGCGGTGCCATCGGCAACCCCGTCTATCACTGGACGCATCTGGAACTCAAGCGGGTTTTCGGCATTGAAGAACCGCTTACCGAGGAAAATGCCGGCAGGATCTACGATGAAGCGACCGCCATGCTGCAGACCGAAGAATTTTCCGGTCAGCGTTTGATTGACCGCTTTCATGTGGATACGATCTGCACGACGGATGATCCCGTGGATGATCTTCACTGGCATAAGCAGATCGCCGAAGAAAATAAGCTGAAAGCACGCGTGCTTCCTGCCTTCCGCCCCGACAAAGCGATCAATATCGACCGGAAAGGCTTCAGTGAATACATCCTGCGTTTGCAGGAAGTAAGTGGCATCCGGATCAGCACTTGTCAAGATGTTCTGGCTGCTCTGGAAAAACGCGTGGAATACTTCCATTCCTGCGGAGCCCGTCTTTCAGATCATGCACTGGACACCGTTCCCTATGCAAAACCTGATGAGCAGGCTGCAAACCAAGCGCTGAGCGATGCTCTCCTTGGCAAGGAGCCTTGTCCTGAACAGGCGGAAAACTATAAAACGATACTTCTGATCGGCTTGGGTGAGATCTATACCAAATTTGGATGGACCCAGCAGTACCATATCGGCGCGATGCGCAACAACAACACCGCCATGTTCGATCAGTACGGTCCTGATGTGGGCTTTGACTCCATCAATGATTCGCCCATCTCCGTTAAGCTGAGCCGTCTGATGGATGCACAGGCTGCAAAGGATGCTCTTCCCAAAACCATTCTTTACTCTCTGGACGCCTCCGCCAACAGCGCCATCGCCTCCATGACCGGAAACTTCCAGCACAGCGGTGTACGCGGCAAGATCCAGATGGGCAGTGCCTGGTGGTTCCTGGATAACAAGAACGGCATGACGGAACAGCTTAAGTCCCTTTCGGATATGGGGGTGCTCGGCAACTTTGTCGGCATGCTCACCGACAGCCGTTCCTTCATCAGTTATCCGCGTCATGAATACTTCCGCCGTATCCTCTGCGCCTACATTGGCGACCTGGTGGAAAAGGGCGAGTATCCCAATGACATCGAATATCTGAAAAAGGTCGTAAGGGATATCAGCTTCAACAATGCCAAAGAATACTTTGGAATGTAATATTGCTTAGGAGGTATATATCAAATGGATATGCTCAAGCAGCTCTCTCTGGCCGGTCTGGTTCCTGTCATTAAGGTGCAGAAGGCTGAGGACGCCGTTCCTCTCTGCACCGCACTCAGTCGCGGCGGTCTGCCTGTGGCCGAGATCACCTTCCGCACTGCTGCCGCGGAAGAAGCGATCCGTCTCGTACATGAAGCGCTTCCCGATGTGCTCCTGGGTGCCGGCACTGTGCTCACCATTGAGCAGGCCGACCGCGCCTGGGCCGTTGGTGCCGGCTATATCGTTGCGCCCGGACTGAACCCTGAGATCGTGCGTCACTGCATCGAAAAGGGTTATCCCGTGCTCCCCGGCTGCGCCAATCCCAGCGACATTGAAGCCGCGCTCTCCTTCGGGCTTAAAACAGTCAAGTTCTTCCCGGCCGAAGCGCTGGGCGGACTCAAGCTGATCAAAGCCATGAGTGCCCCCTATGGTGATGTACGGTTCGTGCCCACCGGCGGAATCAACGAAAAGAATCTGTGCGAATATCTGGCCTTCCCGAAGATCGCTGCCTGCGGCGGCAGCTGGATGGTGCCTGAGGACCTGATCAATGCCGGTGCCTGGGACAAGATCGAAGCGCTTGCCCGTGATGCCGTACAGAAGATGCTGGGCTTCTCCATCGTTCATGTTGGCATGGATCACGATGACGCTGAAGCTGCGGCGAAGGAAGCCCGTAAGATGAGCGCACTGCTTGGCCTGCCCATTGAGCGGGAAAGCGAAAAGGGGATGTTCTGCGGTCCCTTTGAGCTTCAGAAGCGTCATGTGCGCGGCACACACGGTCATATTGCCCTGGGCACGCTCAATGTGGAGCGGGCTAAGTGGCATCTGGAACAGCGCGGCTTCACCTTTGATGAATCCACTGCCACCTTTACTGCCGACGGACGCATGAAGTTCATTTATATGAATGAAGAAATCGCCGGCTTCGCATTTCATCTGCTCCAGAAATAAATATGCTTCATAACAGCACGGCCTTCCGGACAGCGTTCCGAAAGGCCGTGTTTTGATATTTATGATTGTTTTTCCAGGATCATTTTCATTTTAAGAGCATCCTCTGCCATGGTGCCATGGCATTCGCAGACCACAAAGGGCTCATATCTTCGCTGCAGTAAAAGCGGAGCCAGCTGTTCAAAATGAGGTCCATACTCTGTTTCAGCAAAAGTACGGTGGCGCTTTTCTCCTGATGAGGTATATTCGATCGCAGAAAAATGCACATGGATCCCCCGGGCTCGTTCCATTCCCAACCTGCTTTCCAGCGTATCCAGCACTTTCTCAAAATCCTTCTGTTCTTTGAGAGCCCCACCGGAAAGCGCGTACAGGTGAGCAAAATCGATGCAGGGGATCAGTTTTTCATTTTTCTCACAGATACGGCATATCTCATCAAGATCACCGATCTGCGACGGCCTGCCCATCGTTTCCGGGCAGAGGCGGATATGGCCGAAGCCCGCATCCTCCAGCCTTTTGCAGGCTTCATTCATTCCATTTATACAGCGAATGACTGCCTCTTCCCGTTCCAGCTTCATCCTGGCGCCTGCATGCACCACAAGCTGTTCTCCGCCAAGAAGGGAAAGCATACGACCGCTTTGCAGAATATATTTCATCGAGGCTTCGTACTTTTCCGGGTCCGGATTTGCCAGGTTGATAAAATAGGGCGCATGGGCACTGACAGCGATCCCATTTTCCCGCATTTCCTCAGCGATCTTCAGTGCGGCAGCTTCTTTCAGAGTAACGCCCCTTCCAAAGGGATATTCAAAGGCATTCAGTCCCATTTTACGAAGCCATGCGGCCGCCTGCCAGGTATGTTTCCAACCCTGTTCGTAAAAAACATCGGAATTACCGGCCGGGCCAAAGCGGATCATGCTTTCTTTCCTCCCTGGTGGTTGCGGTTCGGGCCCCGAAGCAGATCCCCCACGTTCAACACAGCATCTGTTTCGATCCACACATTCTTCCCTGCCACCGAAACAGTGGGGACCTCTGTTCCATCCTCCAAAAGAATTCTTTTTACATAAACAGGCAACGGCCCCGAAGGGGCAAGAGCCTCCAGGTGATCACCCTGATAAAAGCGGTTCCTGATCATGATCAGAGCCCGTCCTGTTCCTCTTCCAATCACTTCCCCGGTAAACTCCATCTGCTGGGTAAACCCCTCAGCGCCGGAAGCGGGAGAGGGAGCTCCAAAGAAAAAGCCGGTATTCCACGTCCGATGGCTGGCCTTCTGAAGCTCTCCGATCAGATCAGGAAGAAGGGCGCGATATTCTTCCTCCCCTTTTTCAAGGGCATCCAGTGCCCTTCGGTAGGCATTGGTCACGGTGGCAACATAATAGGCAGTCTTCATTCTTCCTTCGATTTTAAGCGAAGTGATGCCTGCTTCAAGCATCTGAGGAAGATATTCTATCATGCAAAGGTCATAAGCTGAAAGCAGATAGGTTCCCCGTTCATCTTCGCTTACGGGAATGTATTCCCCGGGACGCTTCTGTTCCACCAGGGCATATTGCCAGCGGCACGGCTGGGCACAGGCCCCCCTGTTTCCGCCTCTGGCCGCCAGATGATCCGAAAGCATGCATCGGCCGGAATAGCTCATGCACATTGCACCGTGACAAAAAGCCTCCAATTCCACAGATTCGCCCACTCGATCCCTCAAAGCCCGGATCTTTTCAAGGCTCATCTCACGGGCCAATACGATCCTTTTGGCTCCCAGCGTCTGAAAAACCTTTGCTGTTTCACTGTTCATCACGTTCGCCTGTGTGCTCACATGGATTTCCAGCCCGGGCGCTTCCCGGCTGAGACGCAGGATCAGGCCGGGATCACTCACGATCGCCGCATCCGCACCCATTTCCCATGCTTCCCGGGCTGTTTCGGTCATCCCGTCCAGATCCTCATCATAAGGAAGAATATTCAGGGTGATATAGAACCTTTTTCCATTTTCATGACACAGGCGGATCGCGGTCTGCAGTTCATCCCGATCAAAATTACCCGCAAAAGCACGGAGCCCGAAATTCTTCGCGCCTCCATACACCGCATCAGCGCCATACCTTAAAGCTGCTTTCAGCTGGCTCATTCCTCCAGCCGGGGCAAGAAGCTCAATCATGCTGTTCCATCTCCCTGTCATATGCATCCCACAGCGGACGGTAAAGCGCAACGTTCCGCTCATGCTCGGCATACGTCACAGCAAAGCAGAGCTTCCCGCTGGCCGGGTCCATTCCGCAGAAATAAAGATAACCCGCCTGTAAGAATCCCTCGTCCGGATAAAGCACGGCACGGATCGCCGCGGGTGACGGGTTGCACACGGGGCCTGCCGGAAGAAAGGCATAAAGATATGTGTTATAGGGCGTATCCAGGGCCATTTCCTCTGCAGAGAGGGAAATATGCCGATTTCCGGTCACATATTTGATCGTAGCGTCGCTCTGCAGATGGTTTCCGGTCTCATCGATTCTGCCATGCAGGCTCAGGGCTAAAGCGGTGTTGATCCGATTGTGAAACACTGCGGACACCCGGGCAAAATCGTCATTCCTTGCTTCCTTCTCAATGATCGAAGCCAGAATGACCACCTGATCCATGGAAAGACCAATTTCCTCCGCCCGTTCATAATACTCTTCCTTCAGCACCGCACCGGATTGACTGAGCAGCTTCCGGATGATCTCTTCTTCATCCGCATCGGTATACACCTCATAGGTATCCGGTGCCAGATAACCTTCCAGAATATAGGGGCGTGCGTTTCCTGCATCGGCCTTCAGCGCATCGTCGATATAATAATAACCGGCGAATCTTTGTCTGTCCGCGCAAAGCGAAAGAAAAACGGCTGTATCATTCAAGGCTCCCGTTTTTGCCAGCTGCGACGCTATGTCGTTAACCGTCTGCCCCGGGATCACTGTGATGTTTCTCACCAGAGGATTTCCATCTCCCGCAGCGAGCTGCTCCAGCACCTCAGTCATACTCATGGAACGGGTGAGATTGTATTCTCCTGATTGGATCTTCTGGCCATATCCCATGAAATCGGCGTAATATTTGAATATCGTCCGGTTTCTGATCAGGCCTGCCTCCTCCAGTTTATTGGCCACCCCGCTCAGGCTGCTGCCGGATGCCACGGAGAATTCCACCGGGATCGAATTTCCAGGTTCCACAGCATCAAAAAAAGCCCTTTTCACGCTGTTGTAGCCAGCCATGACCACCCCGGTCACCACAAGCAGCACACACAAGCCGATCGCGAAAGGACGCAGCAGCGACCATGCCCAGCTGTACCAGAAAGCACCGTGTTCTCCTTTTTTTGCGAGCTCTTCACGTAAAAGGCGATCCTCTTCGTTTTTCATGTGATCATGTCCTCACTGGGAATTCATCCAGGTCACACCGGCATTTCCAGATCGATCCCTGCCGCATTCGTCAGGATCCCGAAAATCTCAGCCATCATCTGCTGCAGACGCATCTCGCTCATCAGATAACCGTTTGTGCGGTTGTCAGCAAAAAGCAGGGTACACAGAGCCTGAAAACGCTGGGTATCCTTTTCATTGGCGGGATGTCCTGTCACTGCTCCCATCTGCACACTCATCTGCAGTTTTTTATATTCCTTGATCAGAGCCTTGATGCCCTCATCTCCAATGATCATTTCCTTTGCCGCAGCATATTCCCTGTATTCTTCTGTGCTGCGTATATCCTGTGCCAGCACTCTGGCCGTATCCAACGCGTGCATCGTTTTTCCTCCATTTGTTAAGCTGAAACGGTATCAGTTTATTCTATAGCCGCCCTTTTGTCAATCACCGTCCGAATTTTAGGATAAATCAAGGGACTGCCCCACGCGGGACAGTCCCTTGGAATAGGATCATTCATCCATAAGCGCTGCCATTCGGTCTGTAGCAACGGCGATCGCTGCTTCATCATACACCACGCTGCATTCGTTCATCCATGCATCGATCTGCGTCTGGCATGCATTGCTGAAGTTTTCATTTTCCAGATACTCTTTTATCATGTTCCGGATTTCCTCTGTCAGTTCCACCGGACCCGATGGGATATCATACAGATAGTACAGGAAGGTGACCCCTTCTGCAGCAACAAAAGGACCGGTAAAGCATCCCGGAGCCTTCATGTCCTCGTTAAATGCCGCAGCGATCATATCCGGTTCAAACAGGATGGAATCAGGATGAACGTCATAGCCTTCTTCCGCACCGTCTCCGGTCATGAAAGGATCCTCTCCGTATTCGCCCATCAGCATGCGGAAATCTTCCCCTTCCTGCAGCCGTTTGAGGATATCATCGATTTTTTCCTTCACCGCGTTCAGGATCGCTTCCTCCGCATTTTCCCGTTCTTCCCTTGCTGCTGCCCTGCTGCCATCCGGCTCCTCCTCTGTCACGGTTTCTTCCTCCGCCATGCGGGCATCGACCCAAGCAGACATCATTTCATCCTCTGCCGGGATCAGCAGGCGAAGAATTTTCCTGTAGCCCTCCGGCATATAGAAGGACTGATAACCGTAATAAAGGTTATATTCATAGGAAGGAATATCCTCTGCAAAATAGGACTGATCCTCTTTGGCCAGATCATCAAACATTCTGAGCACATCCTCATTGCTTACTTCAGCAAGCGCAAGAGAACCGGTCCATTTATCATAAGCCGCATTGCTCAGCAAAGATTCCAGGATCAGTTCTTCCTCCCCTGCATATACCTCCTCAGCCTGAGTGCGAAGGTTCTGCCGGGCTTCCGCGGTATCCTCAGAAAGGTAGTATTCCACATACTCGTCTATCGCCTGCTGCTTTTCATCAAGCGCATCGGCGCGGAAGGCTTCCATTTCTTCTTCAGTAAAGTTGAAATAGCCGTTTTCTTTCAGTTTTTTCTGAAGCACACGGTTTTCCGCTTCATAGGTGACCACCGTACTCACGTCAGTGTAATCCTCAATATAACCGTAATAATAATACTGCACGATCAGTTGCTGGATCTCAGAAAAGAGGATCGGTTCACCGTCTACCGTTGCCAAAACAATATCTTCATTCTCCTTTTCCTCAGCAAACGAGAAAGCCGTCAGCATCATGATCAGGGCCAGTATGGCTGCGATCCCCTGTTTGATCTTTTTCATTCTCATTCCGTCCTTTCCGGCTTGATGCCTTCATTACAGGTCTATTATGTCATAAAGCACCATCCTGCGCAAGCAAGCCGCACAAAAGTTACATTCCGTTCACAAATTCCGTTTCCGTGCAAAAAAGCTTCTGATCAGAGCAGCGCATTCCTTTTCCATCACTCCGCCGATCACCTCAGCACGATGATAGAAGGCCGGATCCTGCGGTAAACAGTACACACTGCCGCAGCAGCCCTGTTTTTCATCCCAGGCTCCAAACACCACCCGGTCCAATTCCGCCATCACTGCCGCTCCGGCGCACATAGGACAGGGTTCCAGCGTCACATACAATGAGCAGCCGTGAAGATGACGGGTTCCCAATTTTTCTGCAGCGCGGGCAATTGCCAGCATTTCTGCATGATCCGAAGGCCCGCCAGTCTCGCGCTCATTGCGGGCTTCTGCGATCACCTCGCCGTCTTTCACGATCAATGCCCCCACCGGCACTTCATTTTCTGCCTCCGCAGCCTTCACAAGGGCACGCTGCATCAGAGAAAGCATTTCGTCCATGCCGGTCATTCTTTTTCTCCGTCCCCATTGCTTTCCGTTTTTTCCCCGGTATCTTCCCCGGAAAAAGCAGCGGCTTCAGACTCACGTGCTTTCCCGGCCTGCTTTCTTTCCTCAAGCTCCCGGTCCAGGCTTTCTTCCGCTTCCGAGATCCTGTTCTTGAGCACATCCAACTGATCCCGGGTGAATTCACCGATCCGCTCGGTCAGCTCTTCCACATCGCTGCGCACATTTTCATTTTTTATCGTACTGCGGATCGTTTCCAGTACTTTTTCTCCTTTTTTTACCGCTTCCTCATAGGCAGGCGTTCCCTTCTCAGCCAGTCTGCCGATCAAATTCCCGGTTTTTTCAGCTACGGTTTCCACTGCGCCAACGCAGGCCTTCGCAAGACGCTCCAACTCACTCATTTTTATTCCTCCGGTCAATTCACGTTCATCAGCATACGGATCAGCGCTGATTCTTTACTATCATACACTTTCTGCCTTCCTCTTTCAATCTCAATTGACAAGCAGAGTGGTTTTGGCTATGATATGGTTTGGGAAATTATATTTCCCGCCGCATATAGATGCTATGAATAGGAGATGTTCCTTTTTGCTGATTCCTCTTGAAAGCATGGAACTTGCGCTTCCTCTGTTCGGGGCGCGGGATCAGAATATTGCCGTACTGGAACAGGAGTTTCAGGTTTCCTTCGCCCTGCGTGGAGACCGCATTGAGATCACCGGCGAGGAAGATAACTGCCTGCTTGCAAAGCGGGCTGCGGAGAAGCTTCAGCTGCTGATCCGGCGAGGCGAAACTCCCGATCCTGCAAGGGTGCGGTATCTTGTTTCGCTGCTCAGAGAAAACATGGAAGACCAGATGGATGAAATATTGCAGGATGTGGTCGCCGTCACTCATCGCGGAAGACCGATCAAAGCCCGCACCCTCGGCCAGAGAGATTATATAGAAAAAGTGAAGCATAACACCCTCACCCTCGCAGTAGGTCCAGCCGGCACAGGCAAAACATATCTTGCCATGGCAATGGCCGTGGTCGCTCTGCGGAATAAGGAAGTTGAGCGCATCGTGCTCACACGTCCCGCTGTGGAAGCAGGTGAAAAACTGGGTTTTCTGCCCGGAGATATGACCCAGAAGGTGGATCCGTACCTTCGCCCCCTCTTTGACGCGCTGTATGAACTGATGGGCGTGGAAAGCTATCAGCGCCTTCAGGAACGCGGCACGCTGGAGATTGCACCTCTTGCCTTCATGCGCGGGCGTACGCTGAACGATTCCTTTATTATCCTGGATGAAGCGCAGAATACCACCACTGAACAGATGAAGATGTTCCTGACCCGTCTTGGCCAGGGAAGCCGCTGCGTCGTGACAGGCGACATCACACAGATCGACCTTCCAAAGGGAAAAGTAAGCGGCCTTGCAGAAGCGCTGCAAGTGCTGAAAGAGGTTCCTGATGTAGGGATCGCAATGCTCAGGGAAAAAGATGTGGTACGTCACGAACTCGTACAGCGCATCGTTCAGGCTTATGACAAATATGAAAATACCAAAATGCCCTTAAGGACAGCGGAGGAAAAATGAAAAGCACAAATGATGCGGAAAAGAAGCAGCGAACTTCTTTGCCCGATCTGATCCATTCCCCGGTCACGATCAGGCTGATGATCGTAATCCCGGCAGTATTGTGTGTGATCGGCCTGTTCCTGCTTTCTGTGGCGCCGGTCCGGTACGATCTGAAGGTGGGTGACACCCCGCAGGTAACGATCCGCGCCACCAAGGAGATCGTGGATCAAATATCCACCGAGCGCGCCAGAGAAAGCGCCGCCGCCGCAGTGACCCCTGCCTATATCCCGCAGGAAGGGACTGCCGATGAAGCACTGGAGGATCTGGACCGTATTTTTGAGCAGATCAGTAAGATCCAGCAGTATGCCGAAACCATGCTTGATAATAATTCCCCCACACGGGTATTCACTGCCGACGAGCTCAGTTTTGCACGGGACCTGTGCACTGAACTAAGCCTCAGCAACCTGCAGTTGACCACCGTGATGCATGCCACCGCAGAAGATATAGAGAAGCTCCACCAGCGCCTTAAAAACAATGTGAACCGTGTAATGAGCTTCTATCAGATCTCTGAATCCAACCTGAATTCGCAGATCAACTATATTCTGGAGATCACCGATGATGTAAGCACCACCCTGTTCGTGCGTCTTGGCAAGCCCATCCTTCTCAAGTGTGTACGTCCCAATGTGATCATTGATGAAGAAAACTGGCAAACAGCCAAGAATGAAGCCATGGAAAAGGTGTCCCCGGTTGTCTATCGCCAGGGACAGAACATTCTGGAGCAGGGCGGCAGCGCCATCACAGAAGAGCAGCTCGCCGTGCTGAGTGAACTGGGACTGCTGCGTGAAGGCGTAGCCGATCATAAGCTCTATATCGGCAGTGTGCTTCTGGTGTGCGCCGTGATGGTGTGTGCCTGCGTGTTCCTGATGCGCACCGGCCGTGATATCTATCTTTCCACCCGGCATGTACTTCTGGTTTCCATCGTATTTGTCTTTTCCTTTGCCATATGTTTGCCGCTGCGTCTTGTAAACATTTCTCTGGTACCGTCCTTTCTGTGTGCTCTTCTTCTCACTTCCATGGTATCCATGCGCTGCGGCATCATTCTGAACACCACCCAATGCCTGCTGGTGGCTTTCTTATCCGCAGGCAGCAGTGAAGAATATAGCATGACCATGCTGCTCACTCTGGTATGCGGCATCATTTCAGGATGCGTTTCCTGCCTTCTAATGCGCAAAAGCACCTCCCGAATCCGCGCACTGATCGTGGCGCCGGTCGTGATCGCCCTGAACAGCCTGATCTGTGTTTCTATCGGAATGGTCACAAGCAGCGACCTGAGAAGCAGCCTCTACTCTGCGCTCTGGATGGCAGGCGGCACGCTCATCAGTGTTCTTCTCTATTTTGTGCTTCAGCTCATTTTGGAACAGGTTTTCAACCTTCCCACGCCCCTGAAGCTGCTGGAGCTGAGCAATCCCACCCATCCGCTGCTTCGGCGTCTCATGCTGGAAGCACCGGGCACCTATCATCATTCTGTCATCGTAGCCAACCTGGCTGAAGCATCCGCAGAAGCGATCGGAGCCGATCCTCTTCTGGCCCGTGTCGGCGCTTACTATCATGACATCGGCAAGCTTATGCGCCCCAACTTTTTCAAAGAAAATCAACAGGGCGACAATAACGTACATGATCATACCGATCCTCAGGTGTCCGCCGCGATCCTCACCGCCCACATCAAGGACGGCGCAGCCATGGCACGGGAATACCGACTTCCCCAGGCAGTACAGCAAATTGTAGCCACCCATCACGGAGACGCGCCGGTCATGTATTTTTATCACAAGGCCCTTCAGCAGGCTGACGGCAAGCCGGTGGATATCGACAATTTCCGCTATGACAGCGAACCGCCCTCCACCAGGGAAGCCTCCATTATCATGCTGTGCGACACCATTGAAGCCGCTGTGCGCAGCATGAAAAACCATGAACAGGACGCTGTGGAAGAATTCATCGTACGCCTGATACGCGGAAAGCTGGAGGATGGCCAGCTCAGCAACAGTCCCCTCACGCTTCAGGATATCGACCGGATCTCCCAGGCCTGCATCACCGTGCTTTCTGGCGTGTATCATGAGCGGATCCAGTATCCCACCATGCCTGTTACCCACCGGATAAAGCTCCGCAAACGAAACGAGAGCAGTACGGTTGAAGCCGATGCTCCGGATGAATCAGGCAAAGCCGTTCCATCCGAAAGCTCCAATGAAACCGTCCCTTCCACAGAAGAAAAAGCAGCGCCCCAGCAATCGCCCCCTGTTTCTTCCCTTCCGGATGCCTCAGATAAATCAGCAAAGATAACGTTTGCTGGCCAGGAAGCCTCTTCTGCCGCGTTGAGTGATGAAGTATCGGATCCTGCTTCTGCGTCCCCTGAAAATGTCGAAAATGAGAAAATAAACAATCCGGAATATCCGGCTGATCCTTCCCTTTCTCACGAAATGACAAATGACACAGTAGAGTATTCCGTTATGGACCCTTCCGATTCGTCCGCTTCATCTGAAAGCGTGACGGCAGGTCAGAAAGCTCAAAAGGAGAACGAAGAAAACGGCATTCCTCCCGCACCAGAACCCAAAGACGCAGGCCCGGTGCTGGTGGTTGAGCCTTCTCCCATGACCGGCATTCCGCGTGTGGAAGTGCCGGTATCCAATGAAAAATCCATGCTGCTGGATGAATTGCTGCAATCCATAAGCAAACCGGAGGAGAACGGGAGCAGCACCGACGAAAACCATGTTTCTTGATATCCGTTATGATATGGATGCTCCATTATCTGAAGAAGCCGCTCAGCGCACAGCTGCCTGCTGTTATAAGGCGGAAGGGATTCCTTATCCCGTTTTCGCTTCCGTCACCTTTGTGGATGACGATACCATCCATCAGGTAAACCTGGAACAGCGGGGAGTGGACCGGGCCACCGATGTACTCTCCTTTCCCACCGTGCTCTATCCGGGAGGAAAAACCGCCGCAGAAAGTGAAAAACTGCTCAGAAAAGAGTATGACCTTGAAGCGCAGGCCTGTTTTCTGGGAGATATTCTGGTTTCGGTACCGCATGCGCTCGCTCAGGCCGAGGAATACGGTCATTCCCCGGAAAGAGAAATGCTGTATCTGATCACCCATGGGCTTTTCCACCTGATGGGTTACGATCATATGAATGATGACGAGAAAGCGAGGATGCGCAGAATGGAAGAAAAGGCTTTGAACGAAGCTGGATTCAATCGGGTCACCGATGACGAACTGGTAAAAATGGCCTTCGATGCCCTCCGTTTTTCATACTCCCCCTACTCACATTACCGGGTAGGCGCGGCTCTTCTCTCTCAAAGCGGTCGGGTGTTCACAGGCTGCAACATCGAAAACGCTTCCTACGGCGCCACAAACTGCGCGGAACGCACTGCGCTGTTCAAAGCGGTTAGCGAAGGCGAACGGCTTTTTTCCGTCATCGCGATCGCTGCCGAAAAGAGCGCCCCCTGGCCCTGCGGCATCTGTCGGCAGGCACTCAATGAGTTTGCACCGGGGCTGAGAGTGATCGTTTCCTGGCCGGAAGGCCGGGCTGAAAAAACGCTGCGTGAGCTGCTCCCGGAGGGTTTCGGACCGGAAAACGGCACCACAGAATATCTTGGAAAAGAGTAAATGCTCCCGCTTTACCTGACACAGCATATATGGCGGCTTGCCGCCCCAAACAGAAAGGACTTTTTATGTCAGAAAAACATCCGTTCCATTCCGGCTTCACTGCGATCGTCGGACGTCCCAATGTAGGCAAATCCACACTGCTCAACACCCTGATCGGTGAAAAAGTCGCTATCGTTTCCTCCCGGCCTCAAACCACCCGAAACAAGCTGATGGGCGTTATGGGCGGAGAGGATTGGCAGATCGTGTTTGTCGATACCCCCGGCATGCATACTCCCCGCACCAAACTGGGAGAATTTATGATGCATTCTGTAGAAGAGGCAATGGACGGCATCGACAGCTTGCTCGTGCTGCTGGATGTATCCGCCATTGGTCCTCATGACCGCAGCATTGTAGCTGAAATGGCCCAAAAGAAAGTATATAAAATTCTGGTGCTGAATAAGACCGATCTGAAAAAGCCGGAAGAACTGCTGGAGATCATTCAGGAATTCCGGGATGCCGGCTATGATGCGATCATTCCTGTCAGCGCGATGAACGGAGACGGGACAGAAGAACTGAAAAAGGAGCTGTGTGCCCATCTTCCCGAAGGACCCCGGTATTTCCCCGATGATATGATGACAGACCAGCCTGAAAGAGACATCTGCGCCGAACTCATTCGGGAAAAAGCCCTCCTGAACCTCCGTGATGAAGTGCCCCACGGTATCGGAGTGGAAATGATGTCGATGGACAAAAAGAATGACCATTTCATGGAGATCAATGCCACCCTTTACTGTGAAAAGCAATCCCATAAGGGCATCATTATCGGGAAAAAGGGAGCCATGCTGAATCTGATCGGCAGTCAGGCCCGGCAGGATATTGAAGCCCTGCTCGGCATGCATGTGAACCTGCAATTGTGGGTGAAGGTACGGCCCGACTGGCGCAATTCCGATGAAGACCTGAAAACCCTTGGCTATAACAAAGACCGTTGAAATTAAAAGCATTGACAAGTTCACCGACTGTATCTATAATGTACTTGCTGTGAACGGAGAAAAAGTCCGGCACGGGCATCGCAAAGAGAGAGTGTGTCACCGGCTGAAAGCACGCTTCCTGCCCCGGACAGTGCCTTCGGGAGCCACGGAACGGAAAAAAGTATGTTCCGCCGCAGACGCTGCGTTACCGCGTTTTCCACAGGCAGAGTGGATACGGTTTTTCGCCGTCTCTGAAAGGAGACGGCGTTGTTTTTGTTATAGGGAGGCCAAAGCTTGTTTGAACAGCTCAAATGTGATATGCGTTCCGTAATGGAGCGTGACCCGGCTGTAAAAAGCCGTTTGGAGGTCCTTCTCTGTTATCCCGGTTTCCAGGCACTGCGCAGCTACCGCAGGGCTCACAGGGCTTACCTGAAAAAGCATTATCTGCTTGCCCGCATCATCAACACGGTTTCACGAAAGCGCACCGGCATCGACATCCACCCCGGAGCCACGATCGGCGAAGGTCTTTTCATCGATCATGGCAGCGGCACCGTCATCGGCGAGACCGCGATTCTTGGAAACAATGTGACCCTGTATCAGGGCGTCACTCTGGGCGGAACCGGAAAGGACACAGGAAAGCGTCACCCCACCCTGGGCAATAATGTCACCGTAGGGGCCGGGGCCAAGGTGCTGGGGCCCATTACCATCGGAGACCATGTCAAGATCGGCGCAGGCAGCATCGTCCTTCGGGATGTTCCGCCGCACTGCACCGTGGTAGGTAATCCCGGAAGGATCGTGAAGCAAAAGGACCTGACCGACAACCGGGTCGATCTGAACCACGGCGATCTGCCGGATCCCATGCTGGAACGCATCCAGCAGCTTTCCGCCCGGATAGATAAGCTTGAAAAAGCCCTCGCTCAAACGGAACTGAAAAAATAACTCTTTATCACCCTATCAAAGCCATGACGGCAGGAGGTATTTATGCAGATCTACAATTCCCAGTCCCGCAAAAAAGAAGAATTCGTTCCCCTCACTCCCGGCAAGGTCACCATCTATTCCTGCGGCCCCACGGTTTACAATTACTTTCATGTAGGCAATGCCCGCCCCTTCATCACCTTCGATGTGCTTCGCCGTTATTTTGAACATCGGGGCTATCAGGTCACTTTCGTACAGAATTTCACCGATATCGACGATAAGATGATCAAGCGTGCCAATGAAGAGGGCATCACCGTAAAAGAACTGGGCGACCGCTTCATCGCAGAGTACTACAAGGATGCCTCCGCTCTGGGCATCCGTCCTGCCACGGTGCATCCAAGAGCCACCGAGCATATCGGTCAGATCATTGCGCTGGTCAAAAAGCTGCTTGAAAAAGGTTATGCCTATGAGGTGAACGGAGATGTTTACTTCGATGTGAAAAAAGATCCCTCCTATGGAAAGCTTTCCGGCCAGAACATGGACGACCTGGAAGCCGGCGCCCGCATCGAAGTGGATAATGTAAAGCACAACCCGGCCGATTTTGCGCTTTGGAAGGCTCAAAAGCCCGGTGAGCCCGCGTGGAAATCCCCCTGGGGAATGGGCCGTCCCGGCTGGCACATCGAATGCAGCGCCATGAGCATGAAGTATCTGGGCGAAACCTTTGATATCCACTGCGGCGGAAAAGACCTGCTCTTCCCCCACCATGAAAATGAAGTGGCCCAGAGCGAATGCGCCACGGGAAAACCCTTCGCCCATTACTGGATGCATAACGGCTTCATCAACATCAACAACGAAAAAATGAGCAAATCCGCCGGCAACTTTTTCACCGTCCGCGATATTCTCAAAGAATTTGAAGCCGAGGATGTGCGCATGTTCATGCTTTCTGCCCAGTATCGCAGTCCCATCAATTTCAGCCGTGAAATGATCGCCCAGGCCCATTCCAGCCTGCTGCGGCTCTACACCGCGCGCGATAAGCTGCTCTTTTTGATGAACGGCGCACCGGACCGGGAATTGAATGCCGATGAAGAAGCCCTTCTCGCCCGCATGAAAGAGTATACGGCCCGCTTTGACAATGCAATGGATGACGATCTTAACACAGCTGACGCGATCGGAGCACTGTTTGAGGTCGTACGCGACATCAATGTGAACATGAACGACAGCACTTCTCTTAAGGCGGATGACCAGGTCTATTCCGTACTCACAGAGCTGTGCGGTGTGCTGGGTCTGCTGATGAAAGCGCCCGAAAACACCCTTCCGGAAGAGATCCAGAAGCTGGCGGATACCCGCGTTCAGGCAAGAAAAGAAAAGAACTGGAAGCTGAGCGATGAGCTGCGCGATCAATTGAAGAAACTGGGCTACACCGTGGAAGACACCGCAAAGGGGCAGCAGGTGCGCCGCAGCCGTTAAGGCTTATCGGGCTATGAAAAACCGTTTTCTGCGTTTGCTTACCCTCCTTTGCGCAGTCATCCCGGTTATATGTCTTGCTGTGGAAGCTGCCCTTTCCTTTCCCGCGATTTCGGAGAAGATCCCCACTGTGATCTCTTTTCAGGGAAATACGAAGAATCTGATCGACACATCGCCGATCGTGAATTCTTCCTCAGGGCAGATCGATATCAATTCAGCTGATGCTGAAACGCTGTGCCTGCTGGATGGGATTGGTCCCACCCGGGCACAGCAGATCATCGAATTCAGAAATGCATACGGCTTTTTCCGTTATCCGGAAGATCTGATGCTGGTTTCCGGCATCGGTAAAGGGATCTTCGAAAAAAACCGGGAACAGATCTGCTGCCTGCTCCCCAGCGATCAGGAGCCCCTCACGCCCAACCGGACGGAATATTGATGATGGGTTCTGTGACGCCCCGGCATATTATCGGAATCATCCCATAAAAAGCAGTCTCCATTCAGAAAACCCATTCATCAGTCGATCTGTCTCCAAAGACCTGGACAGGAAGCACATATCGAAAATGTCCTTATAGCGTGTAGAGAGGGGGCCGAAGCGCAACAGTGAGCGGAGCTTTTCCGTGAAGATCTGCTCCTTGGAATTGATCAGCAGGCTGGCACCTTCGTCATCCATGCACACATCAAAACAATACTCCTCCTGCTCGATCTGCATTTGTTTATGAACGCCCAGGTCAAGCTTGCTCTTCAGCACGTAGCCGGTATCATCCGTGATGGTGATATACACACGCTTTCCTCGATATTCCTGCTGAAACAATTCTTCAATCGGACCTGTCACTTCGATCCGGATACTTTCCAAGCAATTCAGCCGGTCAATGAATCGACGGATGGAACCTTCTTCCAAAGAGTACCGTATAAAATCAAGATCCATGTCCTGTGTGGTGCGCCTTACATCGCCGGTGATGCTGCGCATGACAACGCCGCCTTTGATGGTGATGTG
>JAZLIA010000123.1:0-9227 GCA_045617125.1 Clostridia bacterium
GATGAGTTGCGTGCAACTCACCTCCCCGTGCTTTGTAGTGTGCCTCCCTCAAGCCAATTTTACCAGAAAGCGGGTAATTTTGCGGCTCCCGTTTTCATTCCTATTTGTGCCGGTGCCGCACCGGCATGGAGATTTAAATGATGAGAAACGGCAGCAGATCCGGGTTGGAGATCAGATCATATTTCGACTTGGTGCTTCGGATAAGCAGCAAATAAAAGCAAAAGTCAGTGCCCTGCATCATGCAGACTTTTTTGAAGCGCTATTTGGTCAACTGTCGCTGTATGACTGTGGATTTCAGGCAGAAACGGATGTGAATGAAGCAGTCAAAAGCATGAGAAGGTATTATTCTGAAGAGCAGGAAATGCGATATGGGGTGCTTGGCATAGAATTATCACAGATATTCTAACAGCAACACGAAGAAAGACAGGAGAGCAAACGAAATGATGTATCATATTTCAGAAGAACCGAATGGAGAATTGAAAAAGCAGATCGCACGGTTTGTGCTGGAACAGCTGCCGGAATGGTTTGAAGTGCCGGAAAGCAGGGAGAATTATATTCAGGAAGCCACAGACAAACCGTTTTTCTGTGCCCGGCACGAGGGGGAACCTGTTGGTTTTCTCTATCTGAAAGAAACCGGACGGGATACGGTGGAACTGGCAGTGATGGGGGTCTTGAAAGAGCATCACCGGCACGGAGCAGGCCGCCAACTTTTTCAAACGGCAAAGCTATGGGCCCAACGGGCAGGATACAGCTTTATGCAGGTCAAGACTGTCAAAATGGGACTGTATGAGGATTATGACAAGACCAACCGTTTTTATCAGGCGCTGGGTTTTAAGGAACTGGAGGTCTTTCCTTCCCTGTGGGATGAACTGAACCCATGCCAGATCTATATCATGGCACTGACAGCAGAAACGGGAAACGTGTGAAGAGGAAACGGGCAGAGGGCTTCAGAACGGGCTATCTTGGATCGTATATCAGTTTTATGAGGATGAAAAACATATTGGCCGGTTCTGAAGAACGGGAATTTCGGATTTCCTTGCTCTATAGTGCATTATTCGGTATAATAACTGTGCTGTTTTCTGTTGGTGAAAACGAACCGGTGCATGCTTGAGACAAGCATATACCTAAAAAAGGAGAAGAGGCTATGAAAAAGAAGAAAATAATGATCGGGCTGCTTCTGCTTATGATAATGGCGCTGCTGCTGTGCGGCTGTACGTCCAAACAGGAAACAGTACGTGACTTCTATACTAGCATTGAGGAACTGGAGGGGAAAAAGATCGGCGTTGAGACCGGTACGATCTTCGATGAATATGCCAGGAAATACATCAAAGACGGGAGTATTGAATACTACAATAATTATACGGATCTGACACAGGCATTGGAATTAGGAAAGATCGATGCTTATCTCGTCGATGAGCCCCTCATGCGTATTTTGATCGCTGAAAATCCCGATCAGCGGCCTTTGACCGTACTGGAGCAGGATTGCTATGGCTTCATTTTCCAGAAGACGGACAAGGGCGCTGCGCTGCGGGATCAGGTCAATGAATACCTTTTGGCTATCACTGAGGATGGAACCCTCCATAAGATCGATTCGATCTGGTTCGGTAATGATGAAGCGGTCAAGGTTGTTGACCTTGACTCACTGAGCGGAGAAAACGGAACCCTGAAATATGCTACTTCTTCGCTTGCGGCTCCTTTTTCCTACATTAAAGATGGAAAGCTGGTTGGCTATGAGATCGATATTCTTGCGCGATTCTGCAAAGCATACGGTTATTCTTTGGAGATAACCGACTCTAACTTTGCCGGCTTGCTTGCATCTGTTTCCAACGGAAAGTGTGATCTCGGTTCCTCCTGCATTTCCATTACCGATGAACGGAAGGAACAATTGTATTTCTCCGAGCCGTATTACACCGGCGGGATCGAAATTGTGGTTAAAGGCAGTGCAGCCCCTTTGGGGACCGCAGAAACCATTACCAGCCTGGAGGATCTGGAAGGAAAGCGGATCGCTATGGTCACCGGAGTGATCTTTGATACCTTCCTGCCTGAATATGTGAAAGATCCTCAGTTTGTTTATGTTAATTCTACCGCAGATGCCAGTGCGGCATTGGAAATGGGCAGAGCGGAAGCCTATGCTGTGGATGAACCTGTAGCCATCTTAGCAATGAAAGAATATCCTGATCAACGTATCCTGCAGAGGATCACTAATGAAAATTACGCTTTTATTATCGGACAAAATGAAAGAAAAAATACGCTAAGCAATCAATTCAATGAATACCTTGCAAAAATCCGTAAGAACGGGATCATGGATGAACTTAAAAGTATTTGGGTGGGCACCGATAAGGAAAGGCAGGTTATCGATTTTAATGGGCTGACCGGAGAAAACGGAACGCTGACCTTTGTTACCTCGACAGATACAGTGGGAGCCCCTTTCACTTACATTAGCAATGGCCAGTTCTGCGGGTATGATATTGATATGGCTGTGCGCTTCTGCCGCGAATATGGCTATGGGATCAACATACAGGACATGAATTTTTCCGGTATGCTTGCTTCGCTGACCACCGGAAAGGCGGATTTGGGGGCGGCTTGTGTGTCCATTACGGAGGAACGAAAGAAGAGCGGTCTTCTGTTTACTGACCCGAACTATGAGAGCGGTGTTGTACTCGTTGTCAGGAACGGCAGCCCATCCGCTGAGATTCCGAGAGACGGCGGCATACTGGAGAGCTTTGAAAAAACCTTTATCCGCGAAGCAAGATGGAAGCTTTTTGTTTCCGGTATCGGTATCACGGTGCTGATCACGGCTCTTTCAGTGTTCTTCGGCACCGTGATCGGTTTTCTGCTGTTCCTTGTGTATCGGAAGAATCATAAGGTATTTAACGGTGTTATGAATGTCCTTATAGACATTCTTGAAAAAACGCCCGTTGTTGTGATCCAAATGATCCTTTATTACATCATCTTTGGAAAAACAAATCTGGACGGGATCTGGGTTTCCGCTGTCGGCTTTTCCATGATGTTTGCCTGTTCCTTCATCAGCACGCTCAAGGTTGGCGTTCTTGCAGTGGACAGGGGACAAAACGAAGCCGCGCTTTCTTTGGGCTTCAAAGACACGCACGGTTTCCTTAGCGTCATTCTGCCGCAGGCAACAAAGCATTTTCTGCCGTATTATCGCGGCAACATCGTCTCGCTTCTGAAAGATACCGCGATCGTCGGATACATCGCTGTGCAGGATCTGACCAAGGTGGGCGATATTATCCGCAGCCGTACCTATGAGGCATTTTTCCCGCTGATCGCCACTGCGGCGATTTATTTCCTGCTGGCGTGGCTTCTTACCCTGCTTGTGCGGCGCATCGAGTTCCGCATTGAACCCACCCACCGCAGCAGGGAAAAGATCCTGAAAGGAGTGAAGACGAAATGATCCGCATCGAGCATCTACGTAAAGAATACCCCAATGCCGTGCCGCTCAAGGATGTAAGCGTCACCATCAACGATGGGGATATCATTTCTGTCATCGGTCCGTCCGGAACCGGTAAATCCACATTCATCCGCTGTATCAACCAGCTTGATAAGCCCACTTCCGGCAAGATCTTTGTAAATGATCTTGAGATCACCGCGAAAAAATGCGATATCAGCATGGTTCGGCGGAAGATCGGTATGGTTTTTCAAAGCTTCAACCTTTTCGGTCACCTAACTGTGCTTGAAAATGTCATGTTTGCGCCGATGCAGCTTCTGAATGTAGACAAGCAGACAGCGTATGACCGCGCAATAGAGCTTCTGCACATGGTTGGCATGGATGGGAGAGCTTTCAACTATCCTGATATGCTTTCCGGGGGACAGAAGCAGCGTGTTGCCATTGCCAGAACACTCGCTATGGATCCGGATATTATTCTGTTTGATGAACCTACCTCTGCTCTTGATCCAACAATGGTGGGGGAGGTGCAGGCGGTCATACGCGAGCTTGCAAAGCTTGGGAAGACGATGGTGATCGTTACCCATGAAATGAAGTTTGCCCGCGAGATCTGCAACCGTGTGTTCTATATGGATGAGGGCGGTATTTATGAGGAAGGCACGCCTGACCAGCTGTTCGATCATCCCCGGAAGGACCGGACGCGCTGGTTCGTGCAGCGTTTGAAGGTGTTCGAGGTGGATATCGAAGGCTTCGACTTCGATTTTATTGATATTGTGACCCGTTTGGAACAATACGGCTACAGAAACGGGATCCCCGCAAAAGTGACCTACCGGCTGCAGGCGCTTTTTGAGGAGCTTTGTCATGAATTGCTGATGCCGGTATTGAAAGAAAAAAAGATCCGTTTCAGTGTGGAATATGACGCAGATGCACAGAGAGCGACCGTGCTCATCCTTTATCCCGGTGACTCTTTCGACCCGCGTGATTCGGACAACGAGCTTTCCCTTGCGATCGTGAATAACCTTATTGAAAGCATGGAACATTCCTGGCAGGCAAATGAAACTTTCAGCAATAAGTTTACGATCCATGTGAAATGATCGGGGCAGCAGAAATGCTCCTTACAGAAAAAAGGAGAGTTTGAAATGAGATCTTATGAATCCTTTGCGGCACTGATTTATGTGACCGACACCGAGGAAGCGGCGGTCATGCGTATGTACGATTGGGAAGTATTCCAAACGGATGATGATACCCAGGTTTATTATACAGCGAAGGACTCAAAAGGAAGAAAACTGTATGCTGCCCGGCAGGATGAAATGGGCATGACAGCAGCGGCCACGCTTACCATGAAGCTGGTGGAGCATTTTCGGCCGAAGTACGTTGTCATGCCCGGTATTGCTGCAGGTGTGCTTGACGATTCGAACGGCCTGCAGATGTATGGGGATGTTGTTCTTGCGGATATGGTATGGAATTACTCCAACGGAAAATATGTTTCAAAAGATAAAGCGGAAATCGTTTTTGGTGAGGTTGGTTTTTTACCGCGGCCGACATCGGTCAAAATCGATGAGAGCCTTCTTGGTTACTTTGATAAGGCAGTTCATTCCGCAAGCAATGAAACTCATGTGCTCATTGGAGCTATGGCGAGCGGCTCGACCGTTGTTGCAAACAAGGTGATCCTTGATAAGCAGATCAGGAGACAATTTGGCAGCACAAAGGGGCTTGAAATGGAAGGATATGGAGTTGCCTATGCGGCTTCCCATGCAACGGAGCCAAAGCCAAAGGCAATCATTGCCAAGAGTGTATGCGATTTTGCTGACAGCCGAAAATCGGACATGTATCAGAAATTTGCCTCTTATACGAGCTGCGAATTTGTTAAGCTGATGATAGAGGAAATACTGGATTGACGGTACTCTTTTTTAAGCAACGCTGCCCATAGCAGTATGGCTGCACATCCTCCATTTGATGTTGATCCATGCTGCTGTGGGCAGAGGGCGGTGTTTGTGATGATATTGACTTAGGGAACCGCTGATTTATTTGGCGGCAACGCTGAAGAAGCCTTTTTCGCCATCTGTTGCGTGCAAAAATCTCGATTTACCTCCAGTAAACCGTCGATTTTTGCATTTGCATCTGACGAAGAATACATTCTTCATCGCACCACCACATTAAATCAGCGATTCCTTAGAGTGGTAAGCGGATCAGATACCGGGTTCACGATGATGATTGCTCATGAAGGCTTCGATCTCGTCCGGGTCCCGGATGATCTGCTCGGAGAGGCATTCACACCCGTTTTCAGTGATCAGAAGATCATCTTCAATGCGGATCCCGATGCCCCATTCATCGATATACAATCCGGGTTCGTCGGTGATGACACATCCGGGCGTCAGTACGGAGCCTGGCGTCGTTACATCATGTACGTCGATGCCCAAATGGTGGGATACACTGTGCATATAGTATTTCCCGATTTCAGATGCGTCTTTGATAAGGCCCAGCTCGATGCAGCCTTCAGCCAGTATCTGCTTGGTGAGATCGTTCAGGTCCCGAAGGGAAAGGCCCGGCTTTGCCGCAGCAGCGACTGCGCGGTTGGCTTTCAATACGATACTGTATACTTTTTTCTGGCGCTCGGTATATTTGCCGTTGATGGGATAGGTTCGGGTGATATCGGCATTGTAGCCTTCCCATTTTGCTCCCAGGTCCAGAAGGAGAAGATCACCGTCCGAGCAAAGGTCCCGGTTGGTCTCATAATGCATCATGGTGCCGTTTTTTCCACTTCCTGCGATCGTGGAGAAGGAGGTGCCTTCCGCTCCCTGATACTGCAGGGTGTATTCGAACACAGCCTGTGCCTGATATTCATGCATGCCGGGGCGGAGACAGCTCATTACGTTATTAAGCGCCGCATCGGTAATTCCGATCGCCTTTCTGAGAAGCGCTGTTTCCTCAGCATCCTTTTCCATTCTCAGGGAAGTAACCAATGGCCACAGGTTGAGCACCTGAATTCCGGACACCCGGGAGGAGAACTGCTGAGCCTTCATCAGGTTAAAGTGGGGCATATCTTCTGTGCTGTGACGGTAGCAGTCAAAGTAAGCATATTCGGTGTCAGAGGTGGAAAAGAACAGGTTCATTTCCCGTTCAAACCGATCTGTATAGCGGATATCGTCAATTCCGGAAATGAAGCGGGCTTCCTCTGCAGTGACCATTTTGCCGGTCCACCGTTCGGTGAAGGGATCGGTTTTTTCAATATAAAGCGTGCTTGATGTTGTACCGTTTCCTTTTTTCATCACCAGCACCATGTTTTCTCTTCTGAGGCCGGTGAGATAAAAGAAATGACGGTTGGCTTCAAAGGGAGAATAGGCATCCGCACTGATGTGGGCGGGTGCACCGGAATAGAGAAGAAGCACGGAACGGTCCTTCATCAGGCCAAGCAATTTTTCACGGCGTAAAGTGCAATTCATATTATCATGCCTCCATACAGTTTGATGATCGGGATCGGAAAGGGGGTATAAAGAAGGTCCATTTTTGGCACCGTGGTCATTTCATTTGGGCTATCACATTTGGAAGCTCGGAAAAATCAGCAATGTAAGCGTCAAAACCGGAACGCATTTCTTCCTGAAATTCTTCCGAGCTTGCGTCATATACGGCGCAGACCTTCATTCCGGCAGAGGCGGCAGTGCGGCAGGCACGGGGATTATCATCCAGGAAGAGAATTCTTTCTGCTGCCATGCCGAGTTTTTCCGCTGCCCGGATATAGATGGAAGGATCCGACTTGGTAGTGGAAAAATCATCACAGGACCACACCTCATCAAACAGTCCGAAAATCCCGAGGCGCTTGAGACAGGGATCCAGCGTGACGTGCGGGCTGGCTGTCAGCACACACAGCCGCAATCCTTGTGATTTCAATTCTTTTAGGGTTTTTGTTACGTTCGGTTTTTCCGGGATATGGTAAAAATACTGTTCGACCATTTCCTCCTTCATGATTTCCAGCTGTTCCTGCGGGCTGAGCTTCAGCCCTAAAGACTGAAAATAGGCAGTTGTGGCGGTTAAACCCAGGGGTGTGGTGATCCTGATCAGATCCGGGCCATAGGGAATACTGTTTTCATCCAGAAGACGTTTCATGGTTTTTTCATAGACGGGCATGGAATCCACCAGAGTGCCGTCAAAATCAAACAGACAGATATTCGGTTGCATGATTATCTCCATCAGGGAAAGAATCAGCTTCTTTCCTCATGTTTTTTTACTTTGAAGTAGATCTGATAGGGTTCATATCCGACCCGGTTCAGGGGAATGAAATTCATTCCGGGATCCTGATTTTCGGTACGGAAGAAGGTGCGCCATTCACCCCACTGCCGTTCGGTGTCGGCACTCAGTTCATTGGCGGGATCATCCGTATAGAGGATCCGCTCCTGCCCGGTGATCCCGGCCAGTACATCTGGGCCGTAGCGAAGGGCTACCGTGCTTTCATCATCCGGGAGGGGAACTGTGCAGACCTGAATGGGCAAAAGCAATGTGACAATATCGCCGCTTTGCCACATTCGTGCTATTTCGGCAAAACGGGAGGTGTCTCCGGTTTCAGAAAACAGTTCACCGTTTACATAAATGCGCGCGTTGCTGCTGATCCAGTCGGGAATACGCAGCATCAGAGGGAAGGCGACCGGGGTGTCCATGCGGAGGATGAGATCGATTTTTATGTGATCCGGACGGTTGGCATAGAAGGCGGCAATGTCGTTCAGCGTTTGTCTCAGATTATTTTCGGAGGAGGTCATCAGGGTGCCGTTCATTGGATCTTTCCGGAGAGAGAGTGTGACCGGGATATCTCCGATATTCAGCCGCACATCGCTTCCTGTGTATTGCGTCACATAGACCCGCTTATCTTCCATGTAAAAAATCCGTCGGTTCCAGGCGGCGTTGGCCTGAATCATGGTGCCGTGGCAGCAGAAGAAGCTGTCAGTTTCACCGGCCCAGTCTTTACGTGAACCGGCTTTCATGGGCAGGAAATAGGTGAGAAGACCGGTGTCGGGCTTGCCATTGATGCTTTCACCCTGCCAGTAGGTCTGCGCCATGATCCCGTTGTGTTCATTGAGCTCAATATAATGCATGTAACGTGGGTCTCCCGTTTGCCGGAACAGGAATTCTGCCAGACGGATCATGTTGTAAACCGTGCAGTGTTCCTGATTTTTATCCCCCAGACGGGCTTTGAAGCGATAAGGAGGAGTCCAGATCTCACCTTGAGTTTGTCCACCGGTTGCGAAATAACCCCGATCATCCACCGCACATTTCCAATAGCTTTGAACGATGTGCAGAAAGCGCTCCTCTTTTGTAACTTCATAAGCCCTGGCACAGCCCAGCACTTCTGGAATCGTGGTGTTGGCGTGCATGTTGGTGAGCACGTCCCGGCCTTCCAGCAGCCGGTCAAACAGGCGGGAACGATAGTAGCGGGAAAGGAGGGTTCGGTATTTTTCATTTCCGGTGATCTCCAGAAGATCAGCCCACACCTCCAGCATGCCGCCGGTTTCGGTGTCCAGAATATCATCCATCTTTTCCCGGGTGAATCCGGAGCTCCAATCCAGGATCCAGTCGGCCATACTGTCGGCAATACGGAGGGCTGAAATGTGTCCCATCAGACGATAAACATCGGTGAGACCCATGAGAAGCTTGTGTACCGTGTATTGCGGCGCCCATACGGGCTTCCCGGTTTCAAGCCAGGTGAAGTATTTTTCCGGAATGGGAGCAGCCCATCTTCCGCCATTATCCTGCTGACATTTTTCCAGTTCATCCAGAATGGCACCGGCCTTGGCCTTCAGCTCCTCATCGCCGGTTTCTTCAAAGCGGAAGGCTG
>JAZLIA010000124.1:0-10976 GCA_045617125.1 Clostridia bacterium
TGGCAACTGAGCTATTATCTTCAGCTATACTTCCGTGATAAGTTCGAACATGAAATAGGGTTCAGATTTCAGCGTCTGTTCATGATGCCGCCTGGCATCAATGTGCCGTGGCTGGATTATCAGCATTTCAGCAATCTCGTCGGCAACCTGACTGACCTGATCGTGGAGGAACAAAACTTTCAGCCCACCATTGATGCGATCTGGAACAACAGGCAGGTCGATGATTACACCGATGATGACAACTATGCCCGAAAAGATTTCATGAAGCACTGGACGCATGCCCGCTCCGATAGCGGCGTAAAGGCTGTCCTTTCGCTGGAGGAAATGCTTGAGACCAGCGAGGAAGAAATCAATTCGGCGACATACAGCGAAGATATGTCCGGCGAAATCGTAAAGAAGATCAGCATCCGTAATTTCGTTAAGGGTTTGTCGGACGAAGATAAAATGATCCTGCAGATGCGCAGCGAAGGAAAGACGCTGGGAGAGATCGCTGCCGCTATCGGCTTGAAATCTCCCAGCGCCATCACCAAACGCATTGCGAAAATCGCGGAGCAGTTCAAGGCGGAAATGGATTAACGTGTCTTGTCTTTCTGCTTCTGCCGATCAGCAGCATCCATCCCGCGACGATTGTCGCTGCTTCGGTCATGTTGAGGCTGCTGCTCATCGCGGATAATTGTGTCAACCTCGTCCACACATTTTTCAAACAGCCACGGATCGAATCGGTCACCGAAGGTTTCTTCTAACTTAGCGCGTACACGTTGCTGATGTTCGACGCGGATTTGCTTTGCAGCGTCGGTCAGTTCCGACGGAGTTGCCGTTGCAGCCTGGCGGTAATCCGAGCGGCATTGCCGGAACTGCTCATGCAGTTTCGGTTGCTTACCCAGGATCGTGTTTCGCGTATCATGCGCCGTTTTGATTTTGCGATCCAGCTTATCCGCTGCCTTTGTGTCCGGGCAGTGCAGCTTTGTCAGGATCATGTTCCTGATGCTGGTCACGTCTTCAATGTCTTCAGTCACTTCTGCAATCTGTTTGTTCAGCTTGTGGGCCTCGATGGGATGAAGTACACCAACATTTTTCAGATCAGCACGGAGCCCCTTACGTTTCGTTTTCAGTATAGCAAGCTCGTTTTGTTTTGCATGATAGCGACTCATGTCCGGCTCCGTATTGGATAGAAAGGTTTCGATCTCATCACGCTGATGATCGTTGAAATGAATCTGATATTGCAGCAGGATCATTTTATCGCGGATGCGCTCCTGCGCTTCCGACGCAGACACTCTGGCATAGCCGGGCTCCACACCAAGATCGGGAAGGTAGTAGTCGCCGCACAGGGTATAGTCCAGACCATTCTTATCATCATGAATCTTCTTAGGCAATTCGCTCATTTTGTTTTTCCTCACTTCCGTATCGTTGTGTGTATTGGGTATCAGGGAACCATTTTGTGTCTGTGACCACTTCCTTCGCTCAGAAATTGATCACACCACGATACTTGAGAGGAAACAAAGAAATCCGAACCCATTCCCAATTGGGATTAGGTTCGGATTTCTCAAGTATGGTGGTGGCAGTTGGACTCGAACCAACGACCCCTTCGATGTGAACGAAGTGCTCTACCGACTGAGCCATGTCACCATGCTCTGCCTCAAGGGCAGTTATGATTATAACGCGGTGAAAGGGATTTGTCAACCCGGAAAATCAGGAAATTTTAAAAGCGGGCAAGAAGCGAGCAGGAAAGCGAAACGGAAAGCAGAACGGTGAAGAAAATGGAAGGCCCATTCGACAGAATGGGGAAAACATGGTATAATCCGATCATGAAAGAACAAGCTTGCCGTGCTTGTGCGGGAGGATATGAAATATGAACAGAGAAGCGATCGCAGATGTGGCCCGGAGGGCCGATCAGTGGCTGGAGGCACATAAGGAGGAATTGATCAGGGAGATCCAGGCAATGGTCAGGATCCCCTCCGTGAGCCGTCCCGGGGAGGCGAAGCCGGGGGCGCCCTTTGGAGAAGCGTGCCGCCGCGTGCTGGAGCATGCCCTGGAACGCGGGCGGGCCTACGGCTTTGACTCGGAGGATCTGGATGGCTATGCGGGCGTGATCTCCATGGGAAAAAGGGAGAATGCCATCGGCATGATCTCTCATCTGGATGTGGTGCCCGTGGGGGACGGGTGGATCTACCCGCCTTTTGAGGGGGTATACCTGGCAGAGCATGACGCGATCATCGGACGCGGAGCGGACGATAACAAGGGCCCGGCTGTGATGGGGCTGTTTGTGATGCGCATGCTGCGGGAATGGGGCGTGCCCCTGCGCCACGGGCTGGCGCTTTATGTTGGAACCAGTGAGGAGAACGGGATGCACGATATGAATGCCCTGCGGAAAATGGGGCATGCTTTCCCGAAGCTGTCGCTGGTGCCGGATGCGGGTTTCCCGGTGAACTATGGGCAGAAAGGGTCGCTGAACGGGTTCATCTGCACCAAGGCTGAGGGCAACCTCAGGGCCTTTGAGGCGGGAAATGCCTTCAATGTGATCCCGGACAGGGCCGAATGCGTGATCGCCGCGAAGGAAGAGGCAGTGATGACCGCCCTGGAAGCCTTGCCTGAGGAACTGAGAAACAGGCTCACTGTGGAAACTACCGATGGGGGAGTGAGGATCGTCGCTTCCGGGCAGTCCGGTCACGCGGCGCATCCGGACGGCAGCGTCAACGCGATCGGCGTGCTTTCTGAAGCGTTGACTCGGAGCAAAGTGCTCACCGGTTCCGCGGCGCAGGCTGTGGACGGGCTGCACCGGCTCACGCAGGACAGTCATGGCATCAGTGAAGGCGTGTTTTTTGAGGATGAGATCTCCGGCTCGCTCACGCTGGTCTACAGCATGACTTCATTTGACGGCGGAGTGCTTCGCGTGGGGCTGGACAGCCGTTATCCCATCACCTGCCCCGGTGAGGAACTGCAGGCTTCGCTTACCCGGGCCTGGGATAAGCTGGGCTATGCTCCGGATGGGCTTAACCGCACCGATCCTTTCTATATCGATAAGGAAAGCCCGTATGTGACTGCTCTGCAGGAGGTGTATCACACCCTTACCGGCAGGGATGACCCGCCCTACACCATGGGCGGAGGCACCTACTCCCGTGCTGTTCCGAACGCGATCTCCTTTGGCCCGGGTGTGCCGGGGCCCAGCCGGATAAGAGAATTTTTGCCGGAGGGCCATGGCGGCGCTCACGGGCGGGATGAAGTCCTGCTTCTGGAAAAGGTGACCCGCTGTGCGCGTATTTACGCGGCTGCCCTGATGGAACTGGACGAACTTGTGCCCTGAAAAAGGGAATGCCGTGCGGGCAACGGTTCCAGCTGGGGATATACCTTTGGGATCAGGTTCCGTATCAGTCAAGCCGGTAGCCCGTCTGCATCACGTTGCTGTAAAGCCGGCCACGAACAGGCTGGATCCCCTTTTCTTCAAACAGGCCTGTGCAGGTGGCAAAGCTGATCCCGCGCTTCAGCCATTCGGGGATCAGCACCCTCAGGGCTTCCACGGTGTTCACATTTCCGGGCATGTCATGCAGCAGGATCAGGTCGCCATCCTCCACATGGTCAAGCAGCATATCGATACGCCGCTCCGCTGAAACGGAGGGTTCCCAGTCCAGGCAGTTTTTGCCGCAGATGAAGGGCAGCTCCACCCGCTCGTGAAGCTCGGGTGAAACATCAATGAAGGGCGGCCGGAAAAAGCAGGGAGCCTTTCCGGTGATCTTTTTGATCGCTTCCGTGCAGGGGAGGATCTCCTCCCGCACTTCCTCAGCGCTCATCCGGCTCATGGGCCGGTGGGTGACGGAATGGTTGTTGATCTCGCATCCTAGCTTCACCGCACGCTTCACCATCCGGACGGAGCTGTCGTTGATGTTCTGCGCGATCAGGAAAAAAGAAGCGGGAATATGATACTGTTCCAGCAGATCCAGCACCTGAGGGGTGATCGTGGTGTTGGGGCCGTCATCAAAGGTGAGTGCGATGGTCATGTTCATATCCTCCCTGAAAACCTGTGTTTTGCGTTGATCTACTGTGTTCATTATAGCGTTTCCGTTTTCCGGGTTCAATACGGCTGCTTCAAAAAATCGGAAAGACCGATTATTTTGTTGTTTTTTCCCTTGACGCCCGCCTCCGATAGCTGTATAAAATAAGGACCTTCAAAGGAGGGGGCAATGTATGGCATTATCCGGAACGCGGGATCTTACCCATGGAAGTCCTTTCAGGCTGGTATTGGGGTTTGCGCTGCCGCTGCTTTTTGGGGTATTGTTTCAGCAGCTTTATAATTTTGTGGATACGGCGGTGGTAGGCCGCTTTCTGGGCGCCAGTATGCTGGGCGCGGTCGGGGTTACCGGTTCGGTCAATTTTCTCATTGTAGGGTTCTGCCTGGGAATATGCAGCGGTTTTTCGGTGCCGGTCAGTCAGCGCTTCGGCGCGGGGGATCTGAGCGGCATGCGCTGCTTTGTGATGAACTCGGTGTATCTTTCCGCTGTGATCGGGGGAGCGATGGGGCTTGCGACGGCCCTGCTCTGTCCTCAGATTTTGCGTCTGATGAACACGCCGGAGGATCTGATGCCCTATTCTGTGGCTTACATCCGGGTGATCTTTATGGTGATCCCGGTCACGATGATGTATAATATGGCTGCAGGCATCCTGCGCGCGCTGGGGGACAGCCGCACCCCTGTGATCTTCCTGGCGGCGGCTGCGCTGATCAATGTGGCGCTGGATCTTTTTTTCATCCTGAAGCTGGGAATGGGCGTTGAGGGAGCGGCCTGGGCCACCGGTATCAGTCAGCTTTTTTCCGGAGTGGGGTGTGTGCTGGTGCTGGTGAAAAAGTTCACGGTGCTGCATCCTGCCCGGGAAGAAAGGCGTTTCAGCCTTCCGCACTGTAAAAGCCTGGCGTCGGTGGGAGTTCCCATGGGGCTGCAGTTTTCCATCACCGCGATCGGAACGGTGGTGCTGCAGGTCGCGGTGAACGGCCTGGGAACCGCTGCGGTGGCTGCGATCGCCGCAGGCAACAAGCTGGGCGGCCTGTTTACCTGTGTGAATGACGCGCTTTCCTCCACCATGGCCACCTTTGCCGGGCAGAACCTGGGCGCTGGAAAGGTCAGGCGGATCGGGCAGGGGCTTTTTTCCGCCTTGGTGATCGGGAGCATTTATTTTATATTGGCCACATTGTCCCTGTTTCTGTGGGCAGGGGGCATGATCACCCTGTTTGTGGATGCGGGGGAAACCGAAGTGATCGGCATGGCGGTCACCTATCTCAGGTTTAATGCGGCCCTGTATCTGCCCCTGCTGGCGGTGAATCTTTTTCGCCTCACCATTCAGGGAATGGGATTTACCCAGGTGGCGATGGTGGCAGGTGTGCTGGAAATGGTGGCCCGCTGCGTGGTGGCGCTTTTGGTGCCGGTTTTCGGCTTCACGGCGGCCTGCATTGCCAACCCGGCTGCCTGGGTGGCGGCAGATCTGTTCCTGGTTCCCTGTTACTTTGTTCTGATGCGCAGGATGCGCGGAAAATATGTTGATTCATGACCGGGAGGACATTATGGAGTTTGAACGCTATTCCCTGGAAAATGGAGACCTGAACGGCCTTCACCATCGCTTCATCCAGCCGCCGCAGGTGGCCTACTTTGTTACCACCTGTGACCGATACGGCAACATGAACACCACGCCTGTCACGATGGGCACCTGCATTGCCCACAACTTCTTTTCTTTCACCCTTTCCAACCTGCACACCGGTGCGGAAGAATGGGATCTGGATCGGAACGGCTGGAAGGATGGCATCAAGCAGGGCTATGCCAACCTGAGGGAGGTGAAGGAATGTGTGATCAGCTATTACGGCCATGATATGGTGCGGGAAAGCTGGATCGCTGGGTGCCCTGTTCCCAAGGGAATCAGCGAGATCGACGTGATGGGCTGCACGCAGCTTCCTTCCCGCGTGGTGCGGCCTTGCGGGATCGCGGAATGCCCCATCAACCTGGAATGCCGGGTGCTCTATACCCATCCGCTCGGAAAAAGGTGGACCAATTATATCTGCGAAGTGGTGTATGCCTCGGTGCATAAGGATCTGGTGGAAAAGAACGAGCATGGCCCTCTGGCCGGTTACGGACTGCTGAATATCGATCCCGTGCTGGAGGTGAAGATCGCCTCCGGCGACACCCCGGAGACCAGGAATTACCGCCTTTATTATCAGCGGCTGGATCCTGCTTCCATTGAGCGCTGCCCGGAGGATGTGGGCTATGATGAGGACTGGATCGGCACCTTCTCCCAGTGGCTGGGCAGCGAGGTGAAGCACGGGCACATCACGGAAGCCGAAAAAACCCATGCGGAGCAGCTGAAAGCGCTATGGGATGAAGACCGCGATCCTGTAAAAAATGCCCAGGTGCGTGCGGAGCTGACGGCGCTTCTCAGAAAGGCTGTGGGAAAGTAAAAACGATCGGCAATAACAGCCCATCATGATTGACGACCTTCTGAGTGAATGCAGGCGGGTCACAGTTTGTGCCGCTGATCGCCTCATCCCACTAATAGCCCATTTGGATACAGTGTAACGATTAACTTTTTTTGCACCCCCTAAACCTCGATTTTTGCACCCCCTACCTTATAACGATGCACCCCCTTGACTCTTTTTGCACACCCCTATTAACCCCCTGATAAAAAGAGAAAACCGCAGGGCTTTTACGCTCTGCGGTCGTTCTGCTCTACCTCTAGAGAACAGCTCTATTTCGAAATCATGTTTTATTGCCTAATCTTTATCCAAGAGATTATGAAACCATTAATTCATCTTTTGTTTTCATAAGCAATGATCCCCTTTTTATATGTCGTTATTAGTTAATGGCACTTATTCAGATTTACGCTGTTCGTTTTTCTGTCGCTGATATTCTATGTTACCCAACTGCCTGTGGCCCGTCCTGGGGTCGACGGCGGGCTCAAGGACGACGGGCTCACTGACGAGATTGAGGCTGCCGTCCTCACTGACGAGATTGAGGCCGCCGTCCTCAAAGACGGTGGGCTCATTGACGAGCTCGAGGCCGCCGGAGACCTGCGCAAGCTCTTCATCCGTCAGCTCCGCAAGCTTCTTGTTCAGGGTTTCAACTTCCGCTTTCAGGGCGTTCAGTTCTTCTTTGGTTTTCATAAAGCCTCTCCATCTCTTTCAGGGAACCGCATTGAAATGCGCCAACGTGATATGCATTAGCAATTTATTTGATGTAGGGAACTGTTTGCCGCATTTGTCGCAAGTATATGCCTGATCTTCCCCATTGCCGCCCGCGACCTGCTCCAGCTCTTCATCCGTCAACTCCGCGAGCTTCCTGCTCACGGTTTCGACTTCCTCTTTGAGGGCGTTCAGTTCTTCTTTGGTTTTCATTGTAAAAACTCCTTTTCGATAATTATTATTGTTGTTCAGTTCAGTCACCTTGCGGCAGATGCGAAGATTTCAGATGCCAGAATCAGGCGGGAACTTTGATCCATTTGCCGGCGCGGATCAAGTTGGGATCCGGGATGCTGTTGATCTCTGCGAGGTATTTGTAGTCGGTCCCACACTTCTCGGCGATTCCGATCAATGTCTCGTTGGGTTTGATCTGGTACCACTTCAGGCCTTTTCCCGCGGGTTCCATAGGTCCTGTGGATGCTCCTCCGACCACGTTTTCAAGCAGGTTATCATTAATAAATTCACGCATGATTCATATCTCCTTTGTCTTCCATCTTGATTTGTGATTCAATTACAGTCTCGCCATAAGGTTTCTCACCTTACATCTCTTTATACGAAGAACAGCGGGAAATGGCTACTGTTTTTCAAAGTTTTTTCCCACTCTCATTCTTCGAGCTTCTTACAATAACCCAATTATATTATACACCACAATTGTGAACTTTTCATTACGAAAGCAGAAAATACGCAGGACTTTTACGCTTTGCGGCTTCTCAGTTCTGAAATGATGCCTGACGAACACGGGTTCGGCACGACAACGCTTGAACCCGTTTCCGCCCCGGTTTGGGCGTACTTCCGGCAGCTATCCGGCAAGGAAGTATTCGCGGCGGCAACGACCAACTACAAGGAAGAAGTGCTGTTCACCGTCAATTATAACCCCGAAATAACGAATAACGAATACCCACGTTATACGGTACAACGACGTATTGTACGATATAACGCGGGTAGATACGTTTGAGGGGTACAGGGAAGATATTACCCTGTATTGCTGCAGACGGGCAAGGCAGTAATGCGGCGGCAGATGCGGCGTTTCTTTAAATTTTTTTCTGCCGCTTATCAGTCGGGGACATAAAAGCCTTCAGCAACCCATTCCATTTCCGCGCCGCAATTAACGCAGGTCGCGGCGGCACCCACGATAAAAATGCTGCGATAATATTTGCAGCCCGGGTTGGTGCAGGATATATGGCCTATCGCACCGCCTGCTACCTTTTCCAGTTCTTCATCCCTCAATGCTTGGGCGTTCCTGCTCTGCTCCTTGGCTTTCTCTTTCAGGGCGTTCAGTTCTTCTTTCGTTTTCATTGATAAAAACCTCCTTTACAATTATTCTCTTGTTCATCAGATTAGCCGCCTGCGGCGGCAGATGCAAAGATTTCAGATGCCGGATTTTTATAAAGCGGGGCGATTACTTACGTGAGGTAATCATCTTTCGGGATTCTACCTATTCACTATGGCCTCATTCAAAACTTCAACAACGATTGGTATACTGGCGACCGCGCTCCGCTTTGCTATCACGGCGACTTTGCGCCAATTCTTAGCTCTGATTATGAACCGCTTTTCTCGTGTTTTTTGCGGCTCCTATTGGATTTATGCGCTTTATTGGGGCAAGGGAATGAGAAGCTGTTGGCCTGCATAAACATAAATCGTCATAGGGTCCGCAATGTTGTTCAACTCCATAAGAATTTTGACGGTGGTACCATGTTCCCGAGCAATAGTGGAGAGATTCTCGCGCCCCTTGACTGTGTATATGATGTACTTAGGATGATCTTGTCCGCCCGTCACCTGCGCAAGCTCTTCATCCGTCAGCTCATGCAGCTTCCTGCTCACGGTTTCGACTTCCTCTTTCAGGGCGTTCAGTTCTTCTTTCGTTTTCATGGTAAAATTCTCCCTGTAAAATCTGATTCTTTTCCTTAATACGCAGATCGCACAATTTTGTTACAGTCTCACCGTAAGGTTTCTTGCACGGAGGCACCCGACGCATTAATTTTTATCATTATAATCGGTAAGGAAAATTTCATATTCCTTAACACCCCAGTCCCCCTTAACCTGTCCTATCGGCAGACCGGGTATGTGCGGTATGGAACCGCCAGAGACCTGCGCAAGCTCTTCATCCGTCAGCTCTGCGAGCTTCCTGCTCACGGTTTCGACTTCCTCTTTCAGGGCGTTCTATTTTATCTGTTTTCCCTTTTTCTGTCAACGAGATGTGTGCTTTTTACCAGGGCGATCGCTTACGGAGATCAAGGATCCGCATTGCCGATAGTTACCATGCGCAAAGCGATTTGCTGTATGGGCGGTCGCCTGCGGGCGCACTGCCCGGTCATGGTCCCCTTTGAAAAGGCCTTTATAGAAACGGTCTCCGCGAAGGCTCCGCCGCGGGTGTTCTGCCGGAGCGCTGCAGCCCTCTACGGCTGTGTTCCCTTCCCGGCGATCCCGTTATACCGAAAAGGAGAGCGGCGGGCATGGATCAACGCCCCTTCACTCTCCTTCGCGATTTTCCGAAGTCCGCGCGGCAGCCCCTAACGCATCCGTATCGGAACGGCACATGTTCACTGGTCCATAGGTTTTCCCATATACGTATTCAGCATCATCTCCAGCAGATGCTTTTCGCCGCTGTTCAGATCCGGATCCGTTCTGACATTATAGTAAGCTTCAGAAAGCAGCTGTCCCCGCTCTTCCATTGGAGCGCAACAGATGTACTCGATAATGTAATCCATCCACTCTCTATAGCTCTTTCCTCCGCTCACCTGCTCCAATTCGCTGTCATCCATGCTCCTGATGTTCGGTCTTTCTTCCATCGTGATGCTCTCCTCTCATTATTCTTGTTCATCCTTTTATACGAACCGGCGGAGGCGTATGGCTTCCGCTCCAACGGTTTTTTCCGTTTTTTATCTGTTTATCCCGTTTTCTCCCGTTTTTTTCGGTTTTTTCGGGTTTGATCCGTCCCGCGTATGGCAGCATATACGGTCCCGCGGCGTCGACCGCGGGTATTCGTTCGTTCCGGGGCGCGGGGCGATCGCTTACGGAGATCAAGGATCCGCATTGCCGATAGTTACCATGCGCAAAGCGATTTGCTGTATGGGCGGTCGCCTGCGGGCGCACTACCCGGTCAGCTCCGCAAGCTTTTTGTTCAGGGTTTCGACTTCCTCTTTCAGGGCGTTCAGTTCTTCTTTCGTTTTCATTGTAAAAATCTCCCTTCAAAATTTGATTCTATTCCTTAATACGCAGAAAACGCTATTTTGTTACAGTCTCACCGTAAGGTTTCTTGCCATACATCCTTTTATACGAAGAACAGCGGGAAATGGCTACTGTTTCTATGATAAAAAATGCGTCCCACTCTCATTCTTCTTCGGGCTTCTTACAATAACCCAACTATATTATACACCGCAATTGTGAACTTTTCATTACAAGAATCAAAAAATCCGCAGGGCTTTTACGCTCTGCGGCCGTTCTGTTTTCGGGCTTAAATCTCTGTGCCGTCCTTGAATGTCACCTTGATGGTCTTATCCTTGTAGACCGTCATGTAATCCACCAGCTCGCCGAACAGCCCGTTTTCAAATTCCGTCACCGTTTCGCCAAGCTCCCGGATGGCTTCGATGAAATGCTTGATCTGTACCTCCCGCGCCTTTTTCCCGGCAATCTCAATCTGGAGACTGTCGAACTCGGCTTTCTTGGAATCGTAGTCCGCTACCAGTCTGCCGTACCGTTCCGCATAAACTTTCTGATCCAAAGCCACCGAAGCGTTCTCGCTGATGAGGTTCTGCGTCTGTTCGACTAT
>JAZLIA010000125.1:0-3331 GCA_045617125.1 Clostridia bacterium
AGCTGGCGCTGCATCAGCGTGGAGGAGTAGCGGGAGCTTTCGCCGTAGCCGCTCTGCAGGGCCTGACGGATCTCGATCCGGTCAAGATGATTGTCCATGCTGTCTGCGGCGGTCTCATTGTCATACAGGACGTTTCCGTTCGAATCGATCCATGTGATCCGGTTATCCTCCAGAGAGAAGCCGTCAAAATACGCGATGCCCTCATGCTCTACGCCCTGCGCCGCGAGAGAAAGCTGAACGTTCATTTCCTTTTTCTGTTCCTGCGCGTTGATCTCAAATAATGCACCCATGATCACAACGAGCGTTGCAAGGAAAACGGCGGCTGCCGCAACACAGATCGAACGAAAAATGCTTTTTTTCACGTTTCTCCCTCCATTTTGTAGCCGACGCCGCGGATCGTGCGGATGGTATCGCCGCAGGCACCGAGCTTTGTTCTGAGTGTGCCGATGTGCACGTCAACGGTGCGCGTTTCACCGGCAAAATCCGCACCCCAGACGGATTTCAGGAGCTGCTCCCTCGTAAACACAAAACCGGGATAGCGCAGGAAGGTTTTAAGAAGTTCATATTCCTTTAACGTCAGATAAACGGGATCGCCGTAAACCGTGACCATATGTGCGTTTGTATCCATGCTGATACCGCCGAGCCGAAGCTCAGGTTCCGGGTCCTTCGGCGCGGTGCGGCGGAGCACGGCCTTCACGCGGCTGATCAGCTCCATCATCCCAAAGGGCTTGGTCAGGTAATCGTCCGCCCCGGAATCAAGACCGAGAACTTTATCGTATTCCGATCCCTTTGCTGTGGCCATGATGATCGGGATCGCGGAAGTAGTATTATTTTCACGCAGGTTTTTCAGGACGCTGATGCCATCCTCTCCCGGCAGCATGATGTCGAGAAGGATCAGCTCCGGCATCGTTTGCCGCAGCGCGTCATATAGTTCCTCCGCACAGGAAAAGCCCTGCGTTTCATACCCGGCCGTTTGCAGCGTATACTGCATCAGCTCGCGGATGCTGCTATCATCCTCAACGCAGAAGATCATAAAATCACTCCTTTTCCGACTTTATTTTATCATAGCACGCAAATATTAAATTCATTACCTGTCCTTTGTAAAATTCCTGTAAAGTCGATAAAAAATGACCGGAACACAGCAACGCCCCAACGCTGCTCGCACAGCATCGGGGCGTTAAACTTTTTTAAAGATCAATCAGAACAGCCCTGCATGGGGCATATATTGATCACCATTATCGTTATTAATTCGTACCTATTCAGCAGCACCGCCCCAAGGTGAGCCTTTGGTGCGGTGCCACTGAATAGGTACACCCCATCTTGATATGGTCTTCGGATATATATGGATAATGGTATTTTTCCATCATCATCTGCGCCAGTTTCGTTTTTTCCGGTATGTGCTGCGCCCGTAATCATTATGATCATCTAATTTCACCTTCGCTAAACGGATCGATGATCTGCCTTCGAAAAAGGGCAGCCTTTTCCGAGGCACTGGTTGTTCTTTGATGAAAATCCGCAGACGATCCGGGGCTTTTCCATTTCTACACCGAAATGCTCCTTCACAAAATCAATGGCAGACAGGATGGAAAGATACGAGTCGCGCTTGCAGCAGCGCGGACCGCCAACGGAGCCGATCGCTTCAAGTGATCTTGCTGTCATCCGGTTGGACAGGCCGAAGGGCTGACGCGCAAGCGGCGTCGAACCGGAAATGATCGAAACAAAAATGCCGGAACTGATCCCTGCGCCGCAGGCACCCCAGAACCCGCATACACCGCCGGGAACACCCTGACCGCGATTTCTCATTTCATTCAGGGCTTTCTTCAGGTCGATTTCTCCTCCTGCGTTTTTGTAGGCAGTGAGAAGGGAGGCGCCGACCATGACGTGATGCTCGGGTCCGTGCATATGGCAAAAGGGGAGCGCCATCATCTGATTGAGGATGTGTACGGGATCCTTTGACATTTCGGCAAGGCAGACGTCGAAAATAACGTCGATCCCCCTTGTGTGGCATTCATTGCAGATATAATGCCCGTTTA
Organism: Clostridia bacterium; assembly: GCA_045617125.1. Lineage (GTDB taxonomy): Bacteria > Bacillota > Clostridia > Christensenellales > Aristaeellaceae > ZC3RG03. The sequence goes on from JAZLIA010000125.1 coordinate 2,034, forward strand.
CGCATCGGGTCTTGCTGAATTCCTTTTTATGACAAATGGCGCATTCCATTTCGATGTCTTCATTCAGATACGCAAGGGGCGCATTACAAATTAAACATTCTTCTGCCATGTTCTTGTCCTCACATATTGATCTTTTCAAAACGGCGCTCAGACGCTTTGCTCTGCAATGATACGTTCCAGTATATCGACTGCGTTTGCCACCATGTTCGGGCAGAACTCGGTGAACAGGTGCCTGCTTCGGGCATATTCAACGCCTTCCTTTGTTGAAATATCGCAGCCGAGCAGGTCCTTACATATGTACGAACCGCCCAGTGCGGCAAATCGCTCCATCATTTGATCGTTTACCGTATTGGAGATCACACGGCTTTCGGTATCGCTCCTGTCGAACTGACCGTACAGGAGCCCCAGAACCATCAGCGCACCGGTGCAGGCGCCGCATACCTCGGCCTTGCGCATTCCGCTTCCAAAGCAGGCGCCGAGCTGCAGTGCCTGTTTCTCTGTCAGCCCGTAATCCTGTGAAAACGCCGCAAGCACAGCCTGTGAGCAATGAAAGCCGCGCTTAAAATAATCAAGAGCCTTTTCCTTATGTGTCATAATGAGATCCTCCCGTTAGAATTAAATGGAATCTTTGAGAATGGTCAGATAGTCAATGGCTGCGTCAATGCCTTCCGCTGAAATGGAATAGTACATCCACCTTCCATCCTTGCGTCCGGTCACCAGACCGGAATCCGTCAGGATCTTCATATGGTGAGACAGGGTAGACTGGGCAATATTGAGATCATCCAGCAGTTTGCATCCGCATTTTTCGCCGCTTACCAGATATTTCAGGATCCGCACACGATTTTCGTCGCACAGCGCTTTGAACATAACGGGTACACGCTTTTCGTCAAGGTCCATGAGCGCACCTCCATGAATCATTGAATCACACTGATATTATATCGATATTCTTCGATTTGTCAATACCTGGTGATTCCGGGCATAGGTTTGCACAGCGATAAAAAAATAATTGACAAATATCCAAATAATGCTAATATTAAATTGGATATTTTCATCAATTTGGAAAGGAACACGGCATATGGCTTTTTATTCTATTGATATTGTTGCCAACGGGCGACACGAGGCAGAAGCAGCCCACATTTATGCGGGAATATACATCAAGCTCTTTGGCACGGTCGCGGATTCTGAGTTCTGCCAGATCGGGCTTCTTGATTCGGGCGAACACGATCACGGTGTGCGCTGGATGACCGGACACAGCTGCTTTGCGATCGAAACGGACGATTATCTGGGGGACATCTATC
>JAZLIA010000126.1:0-17705 GCA_045617125.1 Clostridia bacterium
CCGGGAAGGTCAGTTCAATTTTTCTTATCGGGATCTCTGTGACCGGGGAACATTCCCTCGCCCGGTCTGTAAGGCCGATCCCTTCCCTTTGCTTTTCATCGCAGGGGAGTGCATGCAGGGTAAGATTTGCGCTTTCAAGCCCAGGAGAAGTGCAGGTCAGGCGAATATCACCGTCGGTTCCGTCAGAACGCAGCATGGCCAGCAGCTTTCCGGAAAACATGCGGCGGTGATCCTGCGGGAAGGGCTCCATGTCGGTGCTGTCACCGGCATCCAGCGCCATCAGGCGGGCTGCGCCTTCCACTTTCACCTGTACCCGGTTGACGGCGTTTTCTACGGGACAGCCGTTTTGATCTTCCGCGGTAATGGTGATGAAGATCATGTCCTGTCCGTCTGAGAGCATTTCGGGTTTATCCGCTTTTGCGATCAGCTTTACCGCGTCGGTGAAGGAACGGCGTTCGTCCTTAACTGTTTCGTTTCCGTTTTCGTCCAGTGCGCGGGCTTCAAGTACTCCTTTTTCATAGGGCACAATAAAATGAGCCTGTAAAATGTGACCGTGCCTGGCATTTGTTTTCTGCTGCCCGATCACCCTGCCGTTCAGATACAGGCGTACTCCAAGCCCGTTTGTGACGGCAAACACGTCGATGAGCTGACCTGCATTATAGTCCCAGGCAGGCCACAGATGAATGAAGGGGAGGGTCTCCTCGCTCCAGGCCGCGCGGAAGACCGAATAGATGTCCTTCTCAAAACCGGCGGTATCCGCCATGCCGAAATAACTGTTTTTGGTGTGATAAGGGGTGGGCTCTCCCAGATAATCGGTTCCGCTCCACAAAAACTGACCTGCGCAGAAGGGCGTGTCCCTGTCCATCAGGATGCAGTATTCCACGCTTTTCGCGCCCCAGCTTGTGCCTGAATTGTTCAGGGAGGAGCACTGCAGATCATCCTCCGCCAGAATGTTTTCCGACGCGGGAAAATGATAGATGCCCCGGCTCTGCACCAGGGAGGAGGTTTCGCTGCCGTAGATCATCCAGTCCGGATGCGCACGGTGATCTTTCTCATAGAGACGCTCGGCATAATTGTAGCCGATCAGCTTGATCCGGTCCGCACACTTGCGGGTGTTTTCCCAGGGCATATAGTTACTGCCGATCGTGACAGGGGCATTCACGAGAGGATCATGCCTGCGCACTTCCTTTTCAATGCGCAGCATTTCCTTCATGCCGTTTTCATCGGCATGGGTGTCGTAGATCTCGTTGCCCATGCTCCACAGGATCACCGAAGGATGGTTCCTGTCCCGGCGGATCCAGCTTTCAACATCCTTTGGCATCCATTCATCAAAAAATCGGGCATAATCGTAATCGGTTTTTTTCAGGCTCCACATGTCAAAGGCTTCGCTGTCTACCAGCAGGCCCAGTTCATCGCACAGGTCCATCATCTGCTTTGCAGGCATGTTGTGGCTGGTGCGGACCGCGTTGACTCCCATCCGCTTCATCAGCTTTAACTGTCTTAAAGAAGCAGCCCTGTTGTAGGCGGCGCCCAGGGCGCCAAGATCATGATGCAGGCATACTCCGTGCAGCTTTAACGGGCGGCCGTTTAATAGAAAGCCCCGGTCCGGGGTGAAATTTGCTTCACGGAAGCCGTAGCGAAAATGATCCTCGTCGCAAATAAGGCCGTCCTTCATCAGCCTGATCTTCACCGTATAAAGGAAGGGGTCACAGATATCCCACACCCGGATGCCGCTTAGCAGGATATCTCCCTCGGCAAGCCCGTTTTTAACAGGAAGGGTCACCTGTCTGTCTGCGACCGACAGGATCACCTGATCGCCGCCTTTTGCTTCCGTTTGAACATGCACAAGCCAGTTCTCCTTTTCCTTTACGGAATGGAGGTAGGTCCCGTTCAGGGGAAGATAGTTTTCGCCTGTTTCATACAGCGTGACCTCGCGGAAGATCCCGGCGCCGGAATACCAGCGGCTGTTTGGATTTTTGAAGCAAACCCGCAGCACTATTTCGTTGAAAGGCTGCGTCATGAAGGGAAAAATGTCAAAGTGAAATGCGGAATACCCGTATTTCCATTCGCCAGCGCATTGCCCGTTCACATAGAGCGCGCTGTCCATATACACCCCGTCAAAGCAGAGGAACACATGCCGTGTTTCCTTTCTCGGTGCGGGAAGGATCGCACGGTAAAAGCCCAGTGCATCGCGGTAGAAATCCTCTGTGCATAAGATCGCGAAGTCATGAGGCACATCCACCTGATGATATTCATGATCTGCGGGGAAAGGAGGAAAAGGATCCGCTGTCAGTTCCTTTCTGCAAAAGGACCAGCAGTCCCCCAGTCTTTTTCCGTTTATCATTTCCGTATTCGCCGCGGCGGGAAGCGCTGCGGCTCTCCTTCCGATTTGGGAGGGTCATGGGTGAAAAGGCTCAGCCGACCCTCTGCATGCTGCTTTCTGTTCATTATAGCAGAAATGTCATTTTGTAACAAGAGTCTGGTACGCGCTTGACATAAGGGAGGGAATCATGTTAAGATAATCCGTAAATTGTTAACGGAGGTATGCTTTTTATGAAAAAGATCAGTATCATTCTTTGCATGCTGGCAGCGCTGATGCTCGTTTTCACAGCGTCTGCTGAAAATGCTCAGATGGCAGCGGATGCTGTTTACACTGCTGAATTTGAACAGCTCCTTTCCATGCTTGGAGAATCGGATGAGGACGTGACCAACATGTTTACGATCCTCAGCAATGTCGTGAAACGCATGAGCGGTCATGTGGCCATTGGTAAAAACCGCAATGAATCGACTTTTTTGATCGATAATGAGACGCTGTTGGGTTATTCCTATATGGATACGAGCAATGGCATCGAATTCTATTCCTCTTCTATTCCGAGCTATGTGTTCCGTGTGACGGGCGAGGAACTGAATGAGATCATGACGCTGATTTCTTCTCTGCCGGAAGCCTTGAACACACTCCTTGAGCAGATCGATTTCACGGTCTACAGTGATATGCTGAATGAATTCGTGGCTTCCATCGGCATGGAAAGCAGCGAATGCGCTGAAACGATCAACGATGTTCTATATACTGAAAAGACCGTGATCACGGTGAACGGGGAACAGACCAAGGCGTTCTTACGCAAGGCGCTGGAACAGCTTGGAAAAGATATGGAAAAACTGGGTCTGCCCGTGGATACGGGCAGTGTGCTGTCTGAGGAGCTGACGATCGGTGATTTGAGCGCTGTGCTTTATACCAGTGCAGAAGGCTTCATCCGCGTCGAAGCGCCCAGCGAGGGAATCGTGGCTGTGATCGATCCCGAAGGTTCGGTCTATGCTTCTGTGAAAAACGTGATCCTTGCCTTTGAAATGCTCGAAAACGGAACCCGTTTCACCCTGAGCGAGGGAGATACGACGGTGCAGATGACTGAAGTGACGAACGGGGATGAAAATGATGCCCTGATCGCGATCGTGATCGGCGAAAATCTGATCGAAGTGGAATCTGTCTCGAAGGTGACTAAAACTGACGTTGAAAGCTGCATCGTTCTGAGAATGAATACTGCAGAGCTGCTGCGGTGTGATGTGCTGGCCAATAGTGGAATGAACGATATGAACATGAGCTTCAAAATGACCATGCTGGGTGCCGAAAAAGAATTTTACGGCGTGAATATGGCCATGTATGAAAGCGAAGAAGAAATGATCGGTTACACCGCCCCTGAAGACGCGGTGGTGATCACCCTGGCGGATCTGATGGATATCGAAAATCTGAGCTCCATTGCCGGCAGCATGCTGACGGATTCCCTCGTAGGCATGTTTGATCAGCTGCTGATACTTGCGGATGCAGAGCCGGCTTTGGCGCCTTACATCGAGGAGCTTGCCGGTTCGGTCGCGAACGTTGCTGCGGAATAATTCATCTTGTCCGGCCGGGACGCGGGTCCCGGCCTTTCTGCTTTTGTAGACTGCTGTGAGCGATGAAAAGGATGAGCAAGAAAATGTGCAAGCTGAAGGAATTGCTGAAAAAAATTCCCAAATGGGGCTGGGCGTTCGGCGCTCTTTATTTCGGACTGCAGTATGGGGTGTATCGGTTGGGGGACTGGCTCAGCCGCATCATCGGTACGATCGATCATGCCTGGTGCCCCAAAATCCCTGTGATCGACGATGCGATCCCGCTGTTGGCCGTGTTTTCAGTGATCTATCTGTTTTCGTATGTTTTCTGGATCTGCGGCCCCATTGCGGTATCTCTGACAGGAAAAAAACACTTTACCAACTATATCATCGGCCTTTCGGCGGCTTATGTAATCGGGTTTCTGATTTTTGTTTTGTTTCCCTCCTATATGGACCGGGAAGCCGAGAATCTCATCCATGCAGTGGACGGGCCGGGAGTTTTTAACTTTTTCCTGAAGATGATCTACTCCAATGACGGCAGCACGATGGGCTTCAACCTGTTCCCGTCCTACCACTGTCTGATCAGCCTTTACTGCTATCTGGGCGTGAGAAAGCGGACAGAGATCTCCAAAGGCTTTAGGGTGTACAGCCTGGTGATGACCGTTTTGATCTGTATGAGCACGGTGTTTACCAAGCAGCATTATTTTATCGACATTCCCGGCGGGATGCTGATCTCGATCATCTGCTATATCGTGACCGAAAGACTGGACCCTGCCGAAAAGCTCCTGAACAGAAAAATAAAAGCATGATCATCAGAAGAGGCCACGCAGCCTCTTCTTTTTATGCATTTCTTTTCTTCCATCTTTGAACGAAAACAAAAAGACAAAAAGATATCGCGGTGCTTGTGAACCGGAGGGGGTTATGTTATACTTAACCTGTACAATTATGTACAGGAGAAATGAAGATGTTTTTTACAAAGGACTGGCAGGATTTTGAGGTGCTGGATACCGGCGACGGTGAAAAGCTGGAGCGCTGGGGCAGGTTTGTGCTGGCCAGGCCCGATCCTCAGGTGATCTGGCCCAAAGCCCGGCCTGAAATGTGGAAAAATGCCCAGGCACACTATCATCGCAGTGAACGCGGCGGCGGAAGCTGGGATTTTCACGCACAGCTGCCGGAAAAATGGATCGTGAAATATAAGGATCTGTGCTTCTATGTGCGTCCTACCGGCTTCAAGCACACCGGGCTTTTTCCGGAACAGGCCGCCAACTGGGATGCAATGGGGGCTCTGCTAAAAAAGCGGCCGGGAGCAAGGGTGCTCAACCTTTTTGCCTACACCGGCGGGGCTACTGCGGCCTGTGCCGCTGCGGGTGCGCATGTGACGCACGTGGATGCCGCAAAGGGGATGGTCCAGTGGGCAAAGGAAAACCGGGAATTATCCGGCGTGCCGGAAACCTCCTGCCGTTTCATCGTTGAGGACGCAATGGCCTTTGTGAAAAGGGAGATCCGCCGTGGCAACCGCTATGACGGCATCGTAATGGATCCGCCCAGCTACGGCAGGGGCCCCACAGGAGAAGTGTGGAAGCTGGAAAACGAGCTGTTCCAGCTGGTGGATACCTGTGCGCAGGTGCTGAGTGAGGATGCTCTTTTTCTGTTCATCAACAGCTACACCACCGGGTTTCAGCCCGCAGTGCTTCGGAACCTGCTGGAAAAGTGCGTGGTAAGCCGCTTTGGCGGCAGGGTGGATTCACAGGAGCTGGTGCTGCCTGTCACATCGGGAGGGGTGCTGCCCTGCGGCGCGACCGGCCGGTGGCTTGGAAACGAATGAGTGAGTGAATGAGGTGAAACGATATGGAAAAACCAGTGGTGCTTTATGAAGATAATCATGTGATCGTGGCGATCAAGCCCTGCAATATGCTCACCCAAGGCGACAGCACCGGCGATAACGACCTGCTTTCATGGCTGAAAAACTATGTGAAAGAAAAATATGAAAAGCCGGGTGAGGTATATCTGGGTCTGGTGCACAGGATGGATCGTCCTGTTGGCGGTCTTCTGGCTTTTGCCCGCACCAGCAAGGCGGCGTCCCGTCTGTCCGATCAGGTGCGCGTGCATGAACTCAACCGCCAGTATGTGTGCGTGGTGGAGGGAAGCACTCCCGACCGTTTCATCTATACCGATTATCTGGTGAAGGATGAAGAAAACAACATGGTGAAGGTGATCCCGCCTTATCTGAAGGCTCAGGGCAAGGAAGCGGTGCTGTACGGCTGCACCATCGCCCGCAGGGACGGCTGTTCCCTGGTGGCGATCCAGCTTGAAACGGGGCGTGCGCACCAAATCCGCGTACAGATGCAGCATGCCGGATTCCCACTTTGGGGGGATAACCGTTACGGCAACGGGAAGCGCGGCGAGCAGATCGCGCTGTGGGGCATGCGTCTGAGCTTTATCCATCCCATCACGAAAGAACAGATGCTTTTCATTGCACCTGTACCTGAAACGAAACCCTGGCTGATGTTTGAACGGGAACTGAAGGGTCTGGAAACGATCTGGCCCCAGATTCGTCCCGCTGTGATCACCGATTGAATCCGAAAAGGAAAAATGCATGGAAAACAAGAATTTCAGCTTTGAGCTGATCAAGACCTGCAAACAATCCGGCGCCCGTCTGGGGGTGCTGCATACGCCCCATGGGGATATCCCCACGCCCATCTATATGCCTGTGGGAACTCAGGCCTGTGTGAAGGCAATGACTCCCCGAGAGATGGAGGAGCTGGGCGCGAAGATCATTCTGAACAATACCTATCATCTGCATCTGCGTCCGGGAGAGGATCTGATCGAGCGGGCGGGCGGCGCTCATCGCTTTCAAAGCTGGGATAAGCCCATCCTTACCGACAGCGGCGGTTTTCAGGTGTTTTCCCTGGCAGCCCTGCGCAAGATCACCGAAGCCGGTGTAGCTTTCCGCAGTCATCTGGACGGGAGCCGTCAGTTCATCAGCCCTGAGGTGTCCATGGATATCCAGCAGAAGCTGGGCAGCGATATCGCAATGGCGTTTGACGTGTGCACGGCATATCCCTGCGATCACCGTACTGCCGAGGACGCGATGCATCGCACCCACCGGTGGGCAAAACGGTGTTTGGAGCATCACACCCGGGAGGATCAGGCGCCTTTCGGCATTGTTCAGGGAGCTTTCTTTGAGGATCTGAGGATTGAGAGCGCAAAGACCCTGGCAGATATGGATTTTCCGGGCTATGGCATCGGCGGCCTCAGCGTGGGTGAGCCCAAGCCCGTGATGTATGAGATGCTGGAAAAGATCGAGCCCTTCATGCCTCGCGAGAAGCCCCGGTATCTGATGGGAGTCGGGTCGCCGGACTGCTTCATCGAAGGTGTGCTCCGGGGCGTGGATATGTTCGACTGCGTGCTGGCTACGCGTATCGCGCGAAACGGCACGGTGTTTACGAAAAACGGACGGCTGGTGATCCGCAATGCCGAGTATGCTGAGGATCACCGTCCGCTTGAGGAAGGCTGCGACTGCTATGCCTGCCGTAATTTTTCCAGGGCTTATATCCGCCATCTGTTTAAAGCGGGGGAGATCACTGCGGGCAGGCTGGCATCCATTCATAACCTGCGTTTCCTGATCCGTATGATGGAGGAGATCCGTCAGGCTATTTTAGAAGACCGGTTCCTGGATTACCGCAGGGAGTTTTACGAGTGTTATGATATGAGCCGCAATTTCTGAGCGGCTAATCAAAGAAAGAAGGGTGAAATATGCCTCTGATTGGTGCAAGAGCCCATGATTTTTCAGGAAAGGATCCCGATGAACTGTTTTCTGCCATATCAGGCGCGGGGTATGAGGCAATCCAGCTGGCGTGTCCCAAATCCTTTTCCTGGGCTTATCCTTTGGATGAAAAGCAGACGGAACAGATCCTGACTGCAAAGGAAAAGCATCGCATCACGCTGAGCGTGCTGGGCTGCTATGTTTCCTGTGCCGATCAGGACAGGGAAAACCGCCTTCAGGCGGTGGAAACGTTCCGCCACGGCATCCGTGCCGCGAAAGCGCTGGGAGCCGGATGCGTCGGAACCGAAACCTGTCATTTTGAGGGCACGGAGGAAGAACATAAAAAGGCGTTTGAGCTGCTGGTGGATTCCTGCCTGCGTATGGCTGAGGAAGCGGAAAAATACGATGTGGATATGGGAATCGAGCCGGTGTTCCAAAACACACTGGACAGCCCCGAGCTGGCGCTGGAACTGCGCAGCAGGGTGGGCAGCCGGCATCTTAAATTCATCTGGGATGCGGTGAATCTGCTTGATCCCGCTCATGAAAGAGATGAAGCGGCTTTCCAGAAGCACTGCACTGACCTGATGGGCAGCAATATCGTTGCGATGCACATCAAGGGCGTGCGTTTCAGGACGGATCTGGTGAAAAGGGCATGCCCTCTCATCGAAGGTGAATATGACTGGCGCTATCCCTTCCAATGGGCCAAGGAGCAGAAAAATATGGCATTGCTTCGGGAAGAAGCGATCCCTGCCCGTGCGGAGGAAGAGATCCGTATCATGCGGGGGCTTTTGAACGAACGGTAAGTCTGTGCCGGTTTGAAAGCTTTAAAAGGAGCAGTGGCATCATGATCAGGGAAGGTATCGTTAAAGGAAAACGGAACGGCATGCTGGAGGTGTGCTTCGAGCGGCCGGAGGCCTGCGAAAAATGCGGAGCCTGTTCCGGCAGCGCGCATACGCACATGACCCTTATAAAGGGAACAGCACAGGTGGGCGACCGTGTCGCGGTGGATATGCCCGACAGCAAGGTGCTGAAGGTGTCGCTTCTGGTGTATGCGGTACCGCTTGCCTGCCTGGTGCTGGGGCTGATCCTGGGTTCTGTTTTCTTCATGACCGACCTTGGCTGTGCCCTGAGCGGAGTGACGCTCATGCTGCTCAGCTATGGGGTGCTGCATTTTATCGATAGGGCCCTGGGGAAAAAGCAAGCTCTGCAGCCACAGCTGGTGGCTGTGGTGCCGGCTGAAAGAAAAAACGGAAATGAAGAAAAAACCGAATAAGTTTATCGTCCTTTCATATCACTTATACGATGTGGAAGGATGTTTTTTGTACAGGATGACGAATACGGTGCTTAAATGACCGGATAAAACAACATGTGCATAAAATGATCATCATATACGATGAATGCGCTGCATTATCAACAAATATACGGAAATAATTGAATTATTATTCAAAAACCAGTTGACAAACCTTCACAGCGATGTTATACTTGCGTCGTTCCTTCAAAGGAACAGAAATCAGTAAATTATCGTTGCGGAGGTATTTATTATGAAAAAGCTGCTGGCGGTTCTCCTTTCTCTTTGTCTGGTTCTTCCCTTCACCTGTGCTTTTGCCGAGGAAGGCAAGCTGGTGATGGGTACCAATGCTGCGTTCCCTCCCTATGAGTTCTATGAGGATGAACAGGTCGTGGGCATCGATGCCGAGATCGCTGCTGCCATTGCTGAAAAGCTGGGTCTCACCCTTGAGATCATGGATATGAACTTCGACACGCTGATCCCCGCGGTTGTTTCCGGCAAGATCGATGTGGCTCTGGCTGGCATGACTGTGACTGCTGAGCGTCTGCAGAGCGTCAACTTCTCCGATTCCTATGCCACCGGCATCCAGTCCATCATCGTGAAGGAAGGTTCCGCGATCAAGACGGTGGATGATCTGGTTGGCGCGATGATCGGTGTGCAGCAGGGAACCACCGGTGATATCTATTGCACCGGGGATTTTGGTGACGATCATGTGCAGAAGTTCCTGACCGGTGCTGATGCTGTGGCTGCGCTGGTAGCCGGCAAGCTCGATGCCGTGGTTATCGACAACAACCCTGCCAAGGCTTATGTGGAAGCCAATGAAGGCCTGGTGCTGCTGGATACCGAATACAGCCTTGAGGAATATGCCATCGCGATCAGCCTGGAGAACACCGAGCTGCTTGAAAAGGTCAATGCCGCTCTGGTTGAGTTGACTGAAGACGGCACCATCGGTGCCATCCTGGCCAAGTATATTCCTGTTGAAGAATAAGAAAAATCGGGCCTGACCCGAGATGAAGGAGCGCTTGATAACGCTCCTTCATTTTCGGCGTTACAGGAAATATCAAGAAAGCGGGTCACTCATGAAGAAAAAAAACAGGCTCCTCCGGAATGCGCTGATCGCGGTGATCTGTATCCTGGTCGTGATCGCTGTGGGGTATGCGGTGCTTTTTGTGAACACCGATATGCTTACCATTCAGGATGGGAAAATCAGCGGTGCGAAGTCCACCTGGCTCACCGGCTGCTTTGGAGCAGGCGATGAAAAACATTATTACAAGCTGGCCGATGTAACGGCACCCACCGGGTTTACCACTGTAAAAAACGCGGAAGACCGGGATGGTGACCCGTATACAATCGAGTATACGTTTGCCAGGAAAGATACTTCTTCGGGCGAAGTACAGATTTCTGTGTATGCTTATCCTGCTTCGGAAGAGGAGACAGCGGCCCTTTCACCGAAAAAACTGGAACTGCATTATATTTCAGACGGCAAAAAGAAAACGAACAAGGTGATGCCGGATTATACCGTGATGGAAGCAGGAAATCCGGATCAGTCAGGGCTTTACCTGATCTCCTCTCCTTATCAGGATGCTTACATCGCGGTCGAGATCGATCACCCTGAGGATTATGATACCCAGCTTCTGCTGAGCGATCTGTATGCTGTGACGGATAAGATCGTTCCCGGAAAGCAGCTTCATCCTCTTGTGGCGGATTTTAAGCTCAATTTCCTGGATGATAACAGATGGCTTTATCTGGTGAAAGGCCTTGGCACCACGCTGCTTATCACCTTCCTTTCCGGATGCATGGGCATCGTGATCGGCGCTGTGGTGGCGGCGATCAGGTCCACCTGGGCTAAGAACAGCGAGAATATGCACAGGGGCTTTGCCAAGTGGCTTCTGTGGCTGGGGGATAAGGTGACGGAGGTGTACCTTACGGTGATCCGCGGTACGCCTGTGATGGTGCAGCTGCTCATCATGTATCTGATCATCTTTGCCTCCGCAAAGGACGGCACGGTCGCGGCCATCATGGCCTTTGGCATCAACAGCGGCGCCTATGTGGCCGAGATCGTCCGCGGCGGCATCATGAGCATCGATAACGGCCAGTTTGAGGCCGGGCGCAGCCTGGGCTTCAATTATCTGCAGACCATGAGCTTTATCATTCTTCCCCAGGTGTTCAAGACCATTCTGCCAACCCTGGCCAACGAATTTATCGCGCTGCTCAAGGAGACCTCTGTGGCCGGTTATGTTGCGGTGCGGGATCTGAATAAGGGCGGCGATATCATCCGCTCGGTCACCTATTCCGCTTTCCTTCCTCTGATCGCGGTGGCTCTCATCTATCTGGCGATCGTGATGTTCTTCAGCTGGCTGGTGTCCAAATTGGAAAGGAGGCTGCGTAACAGTGACCACTGATAAGAAAAATGATGTGCTGATTTCGGTGCGCGGCCTGGAAAAGCAATTTATCGGCGGTTCCATTCGTGCTCTCAACGGGATTGATGCCGATATAAAGAGGGGAGAGGTCGTGGTGATCATCGGCCCCTCCGGCAGCGGAAAAAGCACCTTTCTCAGGTGTCTCAATCTTCTGGAAATGCCTACAGCCGGTTCCATCACCTGTGAAGGGGTCGATATTACCGATCCCAGTGTGAATACCACCCTCCACCGTCAGAAGATGGGCATGGTGTTCCAGCATTTCAACCTTTTTCCCAATATGACCATCCTGCGCAATATGACCCTGGCACCCACAAAGCTGCTCGGGAAAAGCAAGGCGGATGCCGAAAAGAAAGCAATGGAGCTGCTCGAAAGGGTAAACCTGAAGGACAGGGCAAAGGCCTATCCCAATCAGCTTTCCGGCGGACAGAAGCAGCGTATCGCGATCGTGCGCGCACTGTGCATGGAGCCGGAAGTGATGTTGTTTGACGAGCCCACTTCCGCTTTGGACCCTGAGATGGTGGGAGAGGTGTTGGAGGTGATGAAGAATCTGGCACGCTCCGGCATGACCATGGTGGTGGTCACCCATGAGATGGGCTTTGCGCGAGAGGTGGCGGATCGGGTGCTGTTTGTGGATGCCGGACGGATCATTGAGCAGGGTACGCCCGGAGAGATCTTCTCTTCTCCGAAGGAACAGCGCACCCGGGATTTTCTCAACAAGGTGTTATAAAAAGACCGGAAAGGCTTTATGACATGAACAAGGTGACACATTTTGATCTCACGGGATATAAGTCCCGTGAGATCTTTCCTCTCGGTGAGGATTTTACGGATACCGCCCCTGACGGAACTGTGCTTTCGGTGAACAATTACTATTTTGAGAAAAACCGGAGGCCCTTCTTTGGGGTCTCCGGCGAACTGCACTTCAGCCGCATGAACAAAGCGCGGTGGGAGGATGAACTGATCCGGATGCGCATGAGCGGCATCAACATCGTTTCAACCTATCTGTTCTGGAACCATATCGAGCAGGAGGAAGGGCAGTTTGATTTTTCGGGCAGCGGAGATATCGAAACTTTTGTACGGCTGTGCATGAAGCACGGTCTTTATGTGATCCTGAGGATCGGGCCGTTTTGTCATGGCGAGGTAAGAAACGGCGGGCTGCCGGACTGGCTGTATTCCAAGCCCTTTGAGGTGAGGCATACCAATCCGGGCTTTATGGAGTGTGTGCGAAGATGGTATGCTGCCATTGGGGAGCAGGTGAAAGGCCTGTTCTTCCGGGAAGGCGGCCCGGTGATCGGGGTGCAGCTGGATAATGAATATATGCATTCCTCCGCCATGTGGGAAGTGACTGCCGGTGCTTCAGAGGAATGGGTCTTTGCGGGGGATGAAGGAGTAAAATATCTGCTTGAATTGCGCAGCATTGCGCTTTCCTGCGGGATGACACCGGTGTTTTTTACCGGCACCGCCTGGGGCGGAGCAGCGGGAAGCGACCGGATCCTGCCTCTGTGGGGAGGTTATGCCTATCGTCCGTGGCTGTTTTATCATGAAAGCGGCGAGCACCCGGCCACTGAGGAATATCTGTATGAGGATTATCACCGGAACGGAGCAGTATGCCGGGATGATTTCAAGCCCTCCTATCCACCGGAAAGCAGACCTTATGCCTGCTGTGAGATGGGAGCAGGCATGATGTGCAGCTATCGCTACCGTTTCCGCTTTCCTTATAACAGTGCGGATGCCCTGGCAAACATCAAGCTTGCCTCCGGCTGCAACCTGATCGGTTACTATATGTATCACGGCGGAACCAATCCGATCGCAAAAAACGGTTCATATATGAATGAAAACCAGGTGTGCCGTATTTCCTATGATTATCAGGCGCCCATTGGGGAGTTCGGACAGGTGCGCGATTCCTGCAGAAGACTGAGCGTGCTGCATCATTTTACCCGTTTCTTTGGCACGGAGCTCGCGAAAATGCAGACGGTGCTGCCGGAAAACGCAGAATCCATTACCCCGGAAAACCTGATCCCGCTGCGCTGCGCGGTGCGTACCGACGGAAAAAAGGGGTTCCTGTTCATCAATAATTTTCAGGATCACCGGGATATGCCGTTTAGACAGCATGAAAAAGTATTGTTGAAAACCGGATTGGGAGAGATCTGCTTTGATATCAGCATATCCTCCGGTGAAAACGCGGTGCTGCCGTTTCATCTTGATCTTTCAGGTGTCAATTTGATCAAAGCAACCGCTCAGCCTGTGCTGAAAACGCTGAGAGAGGGAAAGGATCTCTATGTTTTTATGGCTCCGGACGGTATGAGACCGGAATTCAGCTTTGGAAAAAATGCCGGGATCACAGGAGAGGGAGAAAGCCTGTCTGAGGGATGGAGCCCCTCTATGAAGGATGGAATGGGACTTTTCTCGGTTCGCGAAAACGGAAAAGAGATCGATATTCTGCTGCTTAGCCGGAAGAATGCGGGCAGCATGTTCCTTCTGCGGGATGGAAGCCTTTTTTTTACAGACGCATCGGTTTTGGAGGATGAAAAGGGCGATCTTCGCCTGCAGAGCCGGCAGAATGAAAACACGGTGCTCTCCATTCCGGCTGACCGGCTGAAACCTTATCAGAAAGCGGTCAAAACCGGTGAAACCGCCTGCGGCGCCGGGGTATATCAGGTGAGTACGGACAGGGTGACGCTCACTTTATCCTGTGAACCCGGAGTGCACAGCCGCTACAGGCTCCGGTTGAATGAGAAGATCCCGGACAAATTGAAGGATGTACTGCTTTGCGTACACTACAGGGGAGACACAGGCATGCTGTTTCTCCGGGATCGGATGATCTCGGATCACTTCTGCAATGGGGACGTATGGGAAGTGGGACTCATGGAATACCGTGAAGTGCTTCTGAAAGAGGAAATGACTCTGCGTATTTTGCCGGTGAGGGAGGGAAGAATCGTGGATACCTCTTCGCCCATGGCGGCAGGGAACGAGCATTTTACCCGTCTTTCGGAGGAAATGCAGAACATGGAACTGCAGCCTGTGTATGAGATATGCCTAAGCTGAAACGGGAAAACACACGCAATTCTCTTTTCTGCGGAATACAAATGGAAACGTGTTTGAAAGAAAAGAAAATGGATCGTTTTGTATTTATCCTGTTCTTTGCTTGACTTTGCAGGAGGTCATCCTTTATAATACGAGCATAAACAGAAAGCAATGCTTTCTCACAGAGTAGAGGTGCGGTGCTCATCAGTATCGTTCCGGAGCCGGCAGAGGCAAGGAAGGAACGGGAAAGGGGTCACCGCCGAAATGCGGCTTTCCTGTCTGAGAGCCGTGTTGGGCAAAGGGAGAAGATCTCTTTGACTGTCACCGGAATATCCGGTGGAGCGCTATTCGCAAAATCATCCGATCTTGGACTGCGATATACGCTCAGTATATCGCAGTTTATTTTATGGAGGTGTGTATCATGAAAAAAGGGTTTGTCGTACTGTTTGTTCTGCTGCTTACTTGTGTGTGCGCTTCCTGCCTTGCGGAGGGAACTCTGAGAGTGGGTATGGAATGCAACTATGCACCCTTCAACTGGACTCAGGCTTCTCCTTCTGACACAGCGGTGCCTATTGAGGGCGGTATTGGTTATGCCGACGGCTATGATGTGCAGATCGCAAAAAAGATCGCCGAGAGTCTCGGAAAAGAACTGGTGATCGTCAAGTGCGAATGGGACGGCCTTACGATGGGGGTGAGCACCGGCAGCTTTGACCTGATCATTGCCGGCATGAGCCCCACTGCGGAGCGGAAGCTGACCATTGATTTTTCCGACAATTACTATACCAGCCGCCTTGTGGTGGTGGTGAATGCCGACAGCCTGTATGCTGACGCCACCTCGCTGGTGGATCTGTCCGGCGCTGCGATCACAGGCCAGCTCAACACGTTCCACTACAGTGTGATTGACCAGATCCCGGGTGTCAACCGGATGATGGCTATGAATACCTTCCCCGAGATGATCGTGGCGCTCAAGAGCGGTGTAATCGACGGATATATTGCCGAGGAACCCGGTGCTGTTTCTGACTGCTTCGCCAACCCGGAGTTTGCTTACATCCGTTTTGATGACGGTCAGGGCTTCGCAGCCAGCGACGATGACGTTTCCATTGCTGTGGGCATGGCTCAGGGAAGCGAACTGATGGATGGGGTGAATGAAGCTCTTTCCGCGATCAGCGAAGAAGAACGGCTTCAGATGATGCTGGATGCCACTGCCCGCCAGCCTCTGATGAGTGAATGAGTGAAGGACCGGTTTCCGGTCCGGAAAGCAGGTAAATGTGCGCAGGTCCCTATGCGTTGCTGCGGTGCTGGTGATCCTTCTTCTTTCCCTTTGTCCCGGATGGGGCGTTCTGGCGGAAGGGGACGTGAAACCCGCGGTGTTCACCTTTGAAAAAAAGAATTACGTTCATGGCGAAACGGTGTCGGTCAGCTATGCTGTTCAGGATGAGCAGCTTGCCCTTACCGGTTTTTCCTGGGACGTGTATTATGAAAACACCCCGGTTCTGGGGGAAAAGCAGCTTCTTTCGGAACGGGAAGGCGTGCTCAGGATCCGTCAGGATCGGGGCGACAAGATCCGCCTTACCCTGTATTTTGCGGATACCGACGGAAACGAAGTAACGCTTTCTTCCGGAGCGGCGGCACTGGGGCGCACCTTCTTTGAATGGGTCAGCTTCATTGTGGACAAATACGGGGTGCTGTTCCTGCAGGGCACAGGCTACACCATGCTGATCGCTCTGGTGGGTACTGTGGCAGGCTTTTTGCTGGGCCTTCTGGTGGCGATCCTGAGAACCATTCCGGTGCCGGATAAGTCACAGCACGGATCCCTGCCCCGCAGGATCCTGATCAAAGGTCTTTCCTTCCTGTTGGGCATTTACATCGAGGTGTTCCGCGGAACGCCGATGATGGTGCAGGCAATGGTGATCTACTACGGCCTGGCAGGGATGGGGCTGCGTATTCCGACCCTGCCTGCCGCCCTGGTGATCGTTTCGGTAAACACCGGCGCTTATATGGCTGAGATCATCCGCGGAGGCATCATTTCGGTGGATAAAGGGCAGAAGGAAGGGGCTCACGCGATCGGAATGACCCATTGGCAGTGCATGGTACACGTGGTCCTTCCCCAGGCGGTGCGCAACATCATGCCCTCCATCGGAAACGAATTTGTGGTGAACATCAAGGATTCCTCCGTGCTCAATGTGATCTCGGTAAGCGAACTGTTCTTTGTGAGCAAATCCGCTGCGGGCACCTATTTGAGATATTTTGAGGTATTCTTTATTACCGCTCTTGTTTACCTGTTCCTGACCTTTACCGTGACAAGACTGCTGAGACTGCTGGAAAGAAAGATGGACGGGCGTGCCAATTACACCATCTGCGGCAGCCAGACGGACAGCAAGAGTGCGATCGCGCTTAAAAAGGAGGTTTCCGATGACTGAAGGAAAATGTGCGGAGCCTCTTCTCCGTCTTGAGCATATCGGCAAGACCTTCGGAGAGCATGCTGTGCTTCGGGATATCGGCTTTGATGTGATGAAGGGGGATGTGGTGAGCATCATCGGTCCCTCCGGCAGCGGAAAAAGCACCCTGCTTCGGTGTGTGAACCTCCTTGAAATCCCTACCTGCGGCAGAATCCTGTTCCGGGGAAGGGACGTGAGCCGGGAATGGAAGAAGACGGAATATCTGTCCCGCGTGGGCATGGTGTTCCAGAGCTTCAATCTGTTTGGAAACATGACCGTGATCGAGAACTGTGTGATCGGTCAGACCCTGGTGCTTCACAGAAAGCGTGAGGAAGCGGTCGAATATGCCCTTTCCTTTCTGCAGAAGGTCGGGATGGCGCCTTATCGGGATGCCCGTCCGGGGCAGCTCAGCGGCGGACAGAAGCAGCGTGTTGCCATTGCGCGGGCTTTGGCGATGGACCCGGAGATCCTGCTGTTTGATGAGCCCACTTCCGCACTGGACCCCGAAATGGTCGGGGAGGTGCTTTCGGTAATGCGCTCACTGGCCAAGGACGGCCTCACGATGCTGGTGGTGACCCACGAAATGGCGTTTGCCCGGGATGTGAGCAGCAGAGTGATCTTTATGGATGAAGGCCTGATCGCTGAGAGCGGAGACCCTGAACAGATCTTTACCGCCCCCCGTGAACCCCGTACGCGGGAATTCCTGCGCAGAGTGCTGGAAAAGTGACAAACCGCGTTTCAGCCGCCTTTGGGCGGCTTTTTTGTTAAGAAATTTGTAACAAACAAGAGAAGAACAAAGCGGCAAGGTTGACAAGTTCTCTTAAGCTGTTATAATGGTTCTGACACGAGGCTGTGCTTTTTTGTCTTCCCTTTTTTTTCGGCCTGATCTGATACCGGGGTGGGAAGAACAC
>JAZLIA010000127.1:0-44064 GCA_045617125.1 Clostridia bacterium
ATTATTTTTGATTATGTATTTATTAATTCGTCATATATTTGGTGCTATATTTATTAATTCGTTATATAATATTGCCTGTTAATATTTTATCTCCAAACAATAAAAAAAACCAGATTTTCATCAAAAAAACGGCCTCGCCCATTGTCAGCAATGACAACTTGCAAGGCCAACTCTTCTTTGGTCACTGATACTAAATTCATTTTAAAAACCCAACATTTGCTTACATCTGTTCAATTTTTTAAAGCATGAAAACAGCAGTCCGATCCCTTCACGCAGTACAGACCACGGAAAACGCTGCTGATATTGCCATAATCCGGTTCATCTGTAACCGTTCCATTGCCATGAATATCGATCGGGCTGCCCATCACTATGGAATCGCTGATTTAATGTGGCGATACGATGAAGAATTTATTTTTCGTCAGATGCAAGTGCAAAAATCGAAGGTTTACTGGAGGTAAATCGAGGTTTTTGCACGCAACAGATGGCGGAAAAGGCATCTTCAGCATTGCCGCCAAATAAATCAGCGTTTCCTAAAGCAGGTAAGCGAATGACGTTTGCCATCACATCCTTTACCCGGGCAAGAGCTTCCCGTATGTACAGCATGGCCGTATAGCGCCAGCCATAATCATACATATCGGCAGCAACGCCCTGAGCTTCCATCCCCTGCATATCAGCATTCCAGACAGCACGGTACAGATGATATCGCTGCGAAACGATCACGACAGATTCACAGCCAAATATCTGTTTCGCGCGAACCATGCTGTCATAGGTGCAAAAACCGGTATGATCCATAATAATATCCTCCACCGGCACACCGTGTTCGATCGCATAACGCCTCATGGCATTTACTTCATCATAATCATCACTGCTATGATCGCCGCTCATCAGCAGTTTGGGAGCCGCACCGTTCCGATATAATTCAATGGCCGTATCCAATCTTCGGCTGAGCATTCTGCCGGGGGTTCCGTCATCGTTTATTCCACTGCCAAGAACAAGGATACAATCTGCCCGCGCCGCATTTTCAGCAGATACAACACGGTTGCAAGTGACAAAAGTCACCATCAGGTTCAATGCAGCCAGTATAGTACAAAGAACCAAAATGAGAATCCAAATTCGTTTGATCCATTTTCTCATCTGCTTACACATTCACCAGCACGATCCCCAACAGCAGGCCCGCCAGTGCCGCAGCGCCGGGGGCCTTGGATTTCCACATGAGAAATCCTTCGGGGAACAACTCACCCAGCACCACATACATCATCGCACCGCTTGCAAAGCTGAGGGCCAGAGACAGCCACACAGGGGAGATCATTCCCAGGGAATAGCCCACCACTGCGCCCAGTACAGTGGGAACGCCGCTGAGCGCGGTGATAAGCACCGAACGCAGCTTGCTCATTCCGCCCGCTGCCAGAGGAACAGAAACAGCCATACCCTCCGGAATATTGTGAAGGCCAATCACCATCGCAATGATAAAACCGGCCCCGGCTGTGACGGACCCCGTGGCGCCGGCACTGCCCGCATAGGAAGCACCGATAACCATACCTTCCGGCATATTATGCAACGCAATCGCACAGGCCATGACCACGCCTGCTGCAAAAAGCCCCCGATCCTGTCCCGTCTGCTCTTTGTGAGCGCGATGAGCATGAAGATGATCCGCATGGATCAGTTCATCCAGGTCATCCGCCGTGCGGGGATGGTCGCTTCCGTTCTTACCCACCTCCGGGTTGGTGTTGGCGTCGATCAGACGGTTGAGCAGTGCCACCAGGATATAGCCCGCGGCAATACCAAGGATCACGATCCACAGCGGCATCGTCTCCACCCCTTCCGGTTTGAGCGCGCCGGGCACAAGATCGAAACACACCACCGACATCATCACACCGCCGGCAAAGGACAAAAGCAGGCTCACGATCTTAGACGAATCCCGTGTCAGGATCACTCCCAACAATCCGCCCACACCGGTGCCGCCCACACCGGCAACAAAAGTGATCAGAAGGATATACCAGATCGTACTCACAGGCAGGCTCTCCTTTTGCATGGATCATGCAATCTTGTTTCAACAAGACTATTTTAGTTAGCCATGGCTAACTTGTCAAGCGTTTTTCCGGATTTCCAAAATGTTTTTCCGATTTTTGCTTCTGCCGTTTTCCGTATTTTCATTTCACCGGTCAGTTCCCAAATTGATTTGCTCATCAAGATCTGCGCAAATAAAAAAAGCTTGACGTACGCTCTCCAACATGCGAAAATACAGGAAAATACAGGCCTCGCCGTTCCATCGGCCGGCCGGCACAGCAAGAGGAGCATATGCTGAGTGAATTTGAGATCAGCCGAATCTACACAGAGTATCAGCCGAAGATCATGAAGTATTTCATATTCAAAACCAGCAACCGCAACCTCGCAGAGGATCTGTGTTCTGATGTATTCATGAAGCTCGTCAGCAAGGCTGACACCTTCGATCAGAGCAAGGCCTCCATTTCCACCTGGATCTATACGATCGCCCGCAACACGCTTTACGATTATTTCCGCACCCGCCACATCGCAGATGAGATCGATGAAACGATACGGGATTCCAGCAATGTGGAAGAAGAGGTCTGCAATGATGAAACGCTGAATGAGCTGGCCGCTGCTTTGGAAAAACTGGAGGAACGGGAAAGGGCGATCATTCTGTTTACCTATTATAAGCATGAAACACTGAAGGTCGTGGCGGAAAGGCTGGGGATCTCCTACAGCTATGCCAAGATCCTCCACAAAAAAGCCCTTGACCAGCTGAAGGAACTGATGTCCTGATCCGGCAAAAAAAGTGTGAAAAATTTTTGTCTGATCTGTGTACTCTTCCGGATAAAGCATCGTATATATAAGCGAAGCAGGAAAGCGAAAAAGCGTCTTCTCCCTGCCGAAATAAAGAAAAATGGATCGGAGGATATAGATATGACTGACAACAATATGGACAAGAAACTGAAAGCGCTGTTTGGATATCAGGAGTTTTCCAGGAATAGGCGCATTGACAAAATGATGCAGGAGGCTGAAAAAGCCTTCCCGCGGATGCTGAGCGATGACGAATTGTTTTCCGTAAACGCTGCCGGTGAAATGACGGATGCGGGAACCGACACAAACAAGCTGAACGACTCCTTCCCGCTGTAATCGTATCAAAAAGCTCCCCCGCTTCCAAAGCCGAAAGGCAGGAAACGGAGGAGCCTTGTTTTTTTATTTTTCAAAGGGCAGGCTGAGATATTCTGCGGTTTCACGCACGATCTTATCGGCTTCCTCCCGGGTCACAGCTTCCGCAAACACCCGGATACGCGGCTCGGTGCCGGAGAAGCGGATGATCACCCATCCATCCTCAAAATATACCTTGCAGCCGTCCAGATAGCTCACATGATCTGTTTTGTGGGTATATTCAGGAAGCTTTTTATCTTCCATCACGATGCGGTTGATCCGGTCCCGATCCTCCGGCGTAAGGGCCCAGTCATATTCTGCCATGTGCAGTTCCCCATACTCCCGGTAGACCTCCTCCAGCAGAGCGGAGATAGGCTTTTCCGTCACGGAGAGCATCTCAACAAACAAGCTGGCGGCATACAGGCCGTCCTTTCCGCTGATATGGCCTCTCACAGTAAGGCCGCCGGAGGATTCACCGCCGATCAGAGCATCATGAGCATCCATCGCTGCGGAGATATGCTTGAAGCCCACCGGAACCTCATAGCACTTCTGACCGAATTTTTCCGCCACCCGATCCAGCAGATGCGTAGTAGCCAGGTTGCGAACGCAGGGCCCCGTCCACCCCTTATAGCGAAGCAGATAATGATACAGCAGCACCAGCACCTCGTTGGCACTCACATACCGACTCTTTTCATCAATGATCCCCAGCCGGTCGGCATCGCCGTCGGTAGCCATGCCGATATCGGCGTGACGGTCCTTCACTTCCCTCTGCAGATCCAGCAGCGTTTCTTCATTCGGAGCCGGCAGATGCCCCCCGAAAAAGGCGTCATGACGGTCGTTGATAATATTGATATCGCAGCGGGCGGAATACAGAATGGTCTGCAATCCGGTCAGACTCACACCGTACATGGGGTCAAGCACGATACGGGGACGGCGGGCCTTGATCGCGGCAAGGTCGATCCGGTCCATAATGGAATCAAGATAGGCATCTCTCGGGTCGATCAGGGTGATCATCCCTGCCTGCTGAGCCCGCATAAAGGGAATGGAACGGACTTCCTCTTCCCCGATCCGGTTGGCCTTTTCCTGCAGCTGGTCGGTAAACGCCTGATCGGCATCCCTTCCGCCAGCGGTAAACAGCTTGATACCGTTATAGATCGCCGGGTTGTGGCTTGCCGTCACAGCAGCACCGTAGGGCAGCTCCTGATTTTTCACCGTAAACATGATCTGCGGAGTGGGAGCAGCCAGGTTGATAAAACGAACCGGGACGCCCTCCCCTGCCATTGCCTCAGAAAACCAGATGGCAGCCTCACGGCTGAGAAAGCGCCGGTCGTAACCGATGCAGATCCCCTTTTCCGCCGATTTTTCCTCGAGCATGTGCCGGGCCAGCGCCGCCGCTACCCGAATAATATTTGTTCTTGTAAATTCATCGCCGATCACGGCACGCCAGCCGCCGGTTCCGAAACGAATGTCGCTCATGGTTCCTCCTTGTACAGTATACATTTCCTGTCTGATAACGCACCGTTTTTCTCCGAACACGCACTTTGGTACGCGACCGGACCTTTTTATTATACACCCTCCCTGTTTCATTGTACAACATCCCTATAAGCGTGAAACCTGCAGATTCTGTAAAAAAGCAGGATCAGTTCATCGTTTTTTACTATACTTGTTTCACCTCCGATGCTATAATCCCATCAGGATCCCGATAAAGGAGATGGTAAGCTTGAACAGATCATCCCGGCAGCTGGATATGACAAGCGGCCCGCTCTTTCAGCAGGTACTGCTTTTTGCTCTTCCCATTTGTATCGGCAATATCCTCCAGCAGCTCTACAGCACGGTGGACACGCTGGTCATCAGTAATTTCTGCGGAACCGATTCTCTGGCAGCCATAGGCACCAGTTCCCAGCCGGTAGAGGTGCTGCTGTGCCTGTTCATGGGACTGGGAAGCGGCATATCGATCCTGGTAGCGCAAAATGTGGGCGCAAAGGAACAAAAGCAGTTCTCCCTCATGGTAAACACCGCCTGCAGGCTGCTTTATTTGTGTGCTCTCCCCCTCACGTTGATCGGCTATCTTTGCGGCCCCGCCATTTTGAAGCTGATGCAGGTGCCGGCTCAGGCCATGGCGCCGGCCAGCAGCTATATCCGTATTCTATTTCTGGGCACCCTTGGCAACCTTGGCTACAACATCAACGCGGGCATTTTAAGAGGGCTCAGTAACAGCCGTTCCACTCTGCTTTTCCTGATCATTTCCTGTGTTCTCAACATCGTTCTGGATCTTTTCTTCGTTTCCTCCCTGCGAATGGACACCGGCGGCGCCGCCTTGGCCACCATTATCGCCCAGTTCGTATCCTGGATCGTTTCCTCTATTTATCTGATGCACCGCTTCCCGGAAGTGAAATACTCTATGCGGCCCGGTCTTCCTGATAAAAAGAGCCTTGTCACCATCGTGAAAATCGCCTTGCCCTTAGGTTTCAACAGCTCCGTTTATTCCATCGGCCACATCGTGCTTCAATTGCTCATCAACACTCAGGGAGCCGTGTTCATGGCCGCCTGCTCCGTAGCGGGAAAAGTGACCGGCCTTGCCAACGTAGCCATCAACTCTCTTTCCTCCGCCGCAACCACTTACTCCGGTCAAAACTACGGAGCAGGGCTTTACAGCCGCCTGCGCCGCGGCGCCTTCCGCATTCCCGCCTTTTCCGGCCTGCTCACCCTTTTGCTGGGCCTGACGGTCACATTCTTTGCACAGCCCATCCTCAGCATATTCCATCCTGAAAAAGAGGTGCTTGACCTGGCTGTGCGCTATATCCGCGTGGTCAGTCCCTTTTTCTGGCTCTATGCCGTGTTCAGCGCGACCGTCTCCTATATTCACGGGCTGGGCGTAATCCGCTTCCCTACCTGGGTGAACATTCTGATGCTCTGGCTGATACGCATTCCCACAGCGATCCTGATCGTAAATTATCTGGACGGGCTGTATGTCATGGCGGCTTATCCCATCAGCTTTGCATCCGGCATGATCGCGATCCTTTTCTATTTTGTGACTCCCGGTTGGAAAAAGATCCTGCATGCGCCGGATCCCGCCTCCTCTTCACAGGGCTGATCCCGATTTTCCGAAGGATGAGATTACATTTTTCTTACAAAGCATATATTGTATTTCCAAAATTATGTAATTTCGTGGTTCCATGTTTCAGAAAAGTATGTTATAATCATTATGCAATGGCATATTTCGCGATTATAAAAGCATATCCGGTAAAACCGGGACGAATGAAAGGAAACTTATGATCAGCAAAACACTCGCGATCAACGTATTGAATGCCGCTTTGTCGACCGGAGCCGACTTTGCGGAGCTCTTCTGGGAAGACACAAGGAACCGCGGAGTTACTGTGGAAAACGGAAAAGTGGAAAACCTTACCTCCAGTGAGATCAGCGGAGTGGGTCTAAGGATCCTGCGGGGTATCTCCAGCGTTTACGGTCACACCAATGATGTGACTCGGAGCGCCCTGATGCGCCTCGCAAATGACCTGGCTGCTTCGTTTGACGGGGAAAGACAGGTGACGGTAAACGACCTCACGCTCAGGCATGTTCGCCGGGTACATAAGAAGATCCGCTCCTACAACGATGTTTCAGAGGAAGAGATGATCGCGCTTCTTAAAAAGACCGACGGTGTCATCGGCGCGGCCGACAAACGCATCGTGCGCCGCACCTGCTCCTTCAACTGCAACATCCGCGACATTCTCATCTGCAACAGCCGCGGCGAAAAATACACCGATCACCGTGAGCTCGGCCGTCTTGCGCTGATATCGGTCGCCTCCGAAAACGGCAAGCTGGAAACCCGGTTTGACGGTCCCGGAACCCGCAAGGGCTTTGAATATTTCACCGATGAGCTGGATACGGAAGCGCTGGCAAAGCATCATGCCGAAAAGCTGATCCTGATGCTGGGCGCACGGGAATGCCCCAGCGGAAAACTGCCCGTGATCATCGGCAACGGATGGGGCGGCGTCATTTTCCACGAAGCCTGCGGCCATCAGATGGAAGCGACCTCCGCAGCCAAGGGGCTGTCTGTTTACGCCCCGCTCTATGGGCAGAAAATCGGTTCTGAGCTGGTCACCGCCTATGATGACGGCACCATCCCCAATGCCTGGGGAAGCAACAACATGGATGACGAAGGCGAGCCCACGAAAAAGAACAAGCTGATCGACAAGGGCGTGCTGTGTTCCTATCTTGTGGATCCGTTCAATGCCCGCCGCATGGAAGGACACGCTCCCAACGGCTGCAGCCGCAGGCAGAATTATAAATTCGAACCCACCAGCCGCATGAGCAACACCTTTATCGCTCCGGGAAAGAGCACAAAGGAAGAGATCATTGCCGCCACCAAGCTGGCTGTGTATGCGGTATCCTTCAACGGCGGCTCGGTAAACCCCTCCACCGGAGAGTTCAACTTTGGCTGCAGTGAAGCCTATCTGGTAAAGGACGGCCGTATCACCGAACCGCTTCGCGGCGCCACCCTGATCGGGAAGGCCACCGAGGTGCTCCATGAGGTGGATATGGTCGGCAATGATCTGGACCTGGGACAGGGCATGTGCGGTTCCAGCTCCGGCTCGGTGGAAACCAACGTGGGCCAACCCACCGTGCGCTTCAAAGAGCTTACCGTTGGCGGAAGAGGAGGCAGTATTGATGAATTATAAGCAGCTGATCCAAAAAGCACAGGGTCAGGGGATCGACCCCTGCGAGGTCAATTTTGAGAACGAAGAAGAGCTGAACATTTCGGTGTTCCGCCACACTGTTGAAAACTTCAGCATTTCCCGTCAAAGCCAGGTGCGTGCCCGGGGCGTTTATAACGGAAAAATGGGCAGCGCTTCCACTGAAAGGCTGGATGCCGCGGCTGCAGACGAGCTGCTCAGTAAGATCCGCCTGGGCGCAGAATACTCTGAAAAGGAAGAGCTTCCCGAAATTTTCCCCGGCAGCGAGAAGTATACGAAAAAGAACGTTTTTTCCAAGAAGATCGGCAGTGTATCTGTTGAGGAAAAAAAAGCCCTGCTGCTCCGGCTGGAACAGGCAGCCTATGATGCCGACCCCCGGGTAACCGATGTGGAAGCCGAATACAATGAGAACGCGGGCGAACGCGTGATGCTCAATTCTTACGGTCTCAGTTTGAAAAGCAAAAGCAATTACTGCCTGTTTGTCGTGCAGGTAGTGTGCAAGGATGGCGATGAGATCAAGAGCGGCTGGAAATTCAAAGTGCTGGAGGATCCCACGCAGCTGGATCCCACCGCGCTGGCAGAAGAAGCCGTGCGCGACACCGTATCGCAGTTTGGCGGCATATCCACTGCTTCCGGAGCCTATAAGTGTGTTCTGGGGCCGGACGTGACCGGCGCGTTCCTGAGCGCCGCAGTCAACGCCGGCTTCAGCGCCGAGAATATTCAGAAAAAAAGCTCCGTTCTTGTCGGAAAGCTGGGAGAAAAGGTGTTTGCTCCCTGTGTGACCATTGAAGAAAAGCCGCTGAAGCGCTGCTGCTTCTTCCGCTCCTTTGATGATGAGGGCGTTGCATGCCGTGATAAGGTGCTGGTAGACAAGGGTGTGGTGAAAACCTGGCTTTATAATCTGGAAACCGCCCGGAAGGACAGCACCGAGAGCACCGGCAACGGCTACGGCAGCGGAAAAATCGGGATCCGTGCCGTGAACCTCACCCTGAAGCCCGGCAGGCCGAGCGAAGAGGACCTGTTCGGAAAGGCAGGAAACGGGGTCTACATCACTTCTGTCTCAGGGCTGCATTCAGGTCTCGATCCCCAGAGCGGCGATTTTTCCCTCGAAGCCTCCGGCTACCTGATCCAGAACGGAAAAAAGGCTTCCCCTCTCGGCCTGTTCACCTGTGCCGGCAACCTCTACACCCTGTTTAAGGATGTGCGTGCCGTTGCAAACAACCCCCGGATGCAGCCTTCCGGTGTCACTGCCGGGTCTGTACTGGTAAAAAGCCTCAAGATCAGCTGCCTGTAAGCAGCTTTATTACAACAGAAAGCCGCGGAAGAGCCAGCCCGGTTCCTCCGCGGCCTTCTTTTTATTTTCCGAAGGATGCATAAATGTCGTTGCGTTTTCTGCGTTCCTCAAGCGGCAGCTTTTCAATATCCTTTACCTCATGGAAACCGAACGTGTCCACAAAACGGGAGGCGGGGTCCACCTCCACAAAGGTGCACCAGGGCAGCCAGTGATAGCGTCCCCGGTACTCCTGTTCGGAAATGGAACCGCCTTCATTCACCAGTCCGGCATATTTATAGCTGCTGCCGTCAATATCATTAGCCTGTTTGCAGTTAAGATTGAGGAACTCGGCAAAATCGCAGTACTGTTTGTCTCCGGTGAGCAGATACAGGCGGTAGTAAGTGTAGCTGCAGGCCGCCATATAGATATCGCCGCCTCCCATTCCCACTGTCACATTGCTCTGCCCGGTCACATGCCAGCGGTTGAAGGGATGATCGGGGTAAGGCTGGCGCACCGGAAAATAGGCAACAAAGGTGAAGGTCTCCACATAGTCAGCCGCCGCACAGGCCGCAGTAAGCCAGCGTTTTTCCTTCGTAAGATCATACAGCGACAAAAACGCCCACATCGCATAGATCCCGGATTCCTTGTCCATCACATCGCTCTGGTCGCAGGTGCCGCCGCGGTATTCAAAGCCCAGATATTGATTCTGATAGGTCCACTCTCCGGCCAGAAGAGCCGCCTTTTTATATTCTGCTTTTCCGGTCACCAGATAAAGCTGCACCAGGAACCGCACCGCGCAGGGAGTGCTGGCCTTGGAATCCATACAGCGGGAACCGTCATAATAGTATGAACGATACCAGCTTCCATCCGTTTCCTGTTTTTTCAGCAGCCATTCGGCAGAGGAAACACAGTAATCCAGCCATGTTTTCCTCTCTTCTCCCCATTTTTTCAACAGCAGATAAGCATCCAGCACCGCTTCCAGCCCGTCGCCCATCTGCCTTACCCACTCCGGCTGAGGTTCATGCTCATGCACGGAAAGGTGGGTCCACACCCGGGGGCAACCTTCTGAAAGCATTTCAGGCCCGGTCCAGAAATCCAGAATGCCACGGCCCTTGCGCACAGCCTCTTCATCCCCCTTTTTCAGGCCCCAGCGCAGCAGCTGATAGCCGATTCCCGCCTGCTGCCCCACAAAGCCGATCTCGGCTGAGAAGGAATTGGGATCAAAATCCGGCAGCTGAGCCACAAAAGGAGTGCCATAGGTGTCTCCGAAACGCCGGGTAACGGTCTTCAGGAATTTCATCATGTTTTCAAACAGGGCTTCGTTATCCACCTTGAAAAGCCGGTCCTTCAGCCGGTAATAGGCAAGCCGCCAGCTTTCCCGCATCATTGAAGAAAAATCGGGATAGCAGCCCATATCCAGCGCCACCGCATACTGCTGGGTAAAGCCCTCCCGCATGGGGTGTACCCAGGTGATATTGCTGAGAGGGTCCACCGCGTTGAAGGGGCTGCGGCCTTTTACTGGCATCTGACCGTTGACTGCGGGATAAATATAATCGATCGTCACCCCATCGCACCGGGTTCCTTCAAGAGGCGTTGTCATTCTGTGCCCGTAATAGGTATAGGTAAGCGCTTCCGGACGTGCTTTGCTTACTCCAAAGGAACCCACCGTGATCAGGGGATCCACATAAGCATAGTTTTCAGTGGCCGTACGGTCCAGCGAGGGCAGAGTGGCATCCGCGGCCCAGCGGGAAAGACAGATGCTCTCGCCGCTCCCGATATGCTGCATTGAAAACAGCGGCAGGCCCGAATATGTTTCCTTCCGCCAGTAATACTGCAGATCCATACGCTTGCCCAAAGCGTATTCCGCGGCATATTCGTTATGCCGGTACCATTGTCCGGGAGAAAAATAGAAAAAATCCTCCAGTTCCTGTGATAGAGCCTGCACAAAGGAGATCTTGGTCTGGAATCCCAGGTCGTCGGGATGGGCGAAAAGCACCCGGGTAAAGCGTCCGATCCGGAAGTGTCCGTCCATTACGGAATAATCATCCCGTACGAGCAAGCGTGAACCGTTATCGGTCTCAAACACCGCTTCGCCGCAGATGACCCCGTTTTCCTCCGTCACTTTGTCATAGGGAATATCCCGAAAACGCAGGATCCCGCCGTAATCCTTCACCGATACGTATACCGGACGGCGGTTAAAATACAGTGTTTTTCCATCCTTCACGATCTCCGCTCCGCCGTTTTCAAAACGGATCTCATAATCTTTCAGACAAAGCTCCATGCCCTTTAACTCCTTCCGGTCACATCACCCTCAAAGAGGGATATTTTTTTATTTCTGTTTTCATTTTATCAGAAAACCGCACTGCGGGCAACCTCTCAAATGTATTCTGTGTTTAAGAGTTTGCAACAATTGATTTGCATTTGGTCCCTGATGATGTACAATAGACGCAGAAAATGAAATGAACGGAGGCAGATCATGACGCATCTTGACATTCGCACTGAAGAAAAACGTTTTCCCGTAGCACAAGATCTTTGCGGCGTGTTTTTTGAAGATATCAGCCGTTCAGGCGACGGCGGGCTTTACCCTGAAATGCTGCGGAACCGCTCCTTTGAGGACAGTCTGCTTCCGGAAGGCTGCCAAAGCACGGACGGAGGAAAGAGCTTCGTCTCACGCACCCCTTTATGACATATTTGTCACATCAGCAGCCCCTTTTGTCACCGAAACCGATGGAAGCGGGATCGGAAATACGGTATCATCCTCCCGTAAACTGAAAAGGAGGAAACAAACATGCCGATTCTGCAAGCAAACGAGATAAAAAAGACCTACGTTTCCCGTTTGGGAAACACCCGGGTGCAGGCCCTGAAGGGCGTCACCTTTTCCATTGAGGAAGGGGAATATGTCGCCGTGATGGGCGAAAGCGGTTCGGGGAAAACCACCCTGCTCAATATTCTGGCTGCGCTCGACAAGCCCACCGGCGGCCGGGTGCTTCTGGACGGAAAGCCCCTGGAAGAGATCCTGGAAAAGGACCTGGCCTCCTTCCGAAGGGAAAATCTGGGCTTTGTTTTTCAGGAATTCAATCTGCTTGACACGTTCACCCTGCAGGATAACATCCTTCTCCCGCTGGTGCTTTCAGGCCGGTTGAACGGGAAAAACAAAAGAGCGGATCCCAAAGAAACGGTGCTTCCCATAGCAAAGAGGCTGGGAATCGCGGACCTTCTCAGCAAATACCCCTACGAGGTATCCGGAGGGCAAAGGCAGCGGGCCGCAGTTGCGCGGGCGCTGATCACTTCCCCCCGATTGATCCTGGCCGATGAACCCACCGGTGCGCTGGACAGCGGCAGTTCCTCAGAGCTGCTCCGGCTCTTTTCCGAGATCAACCGATCCGGGCAGACCATCCTGATGGTCACCCATTCGGTGCATGCCGCCAGCCATGCGGGAAGAGTGCTGTTCATCCGGGACGGTCAGGTGTTTCATCAGATCTGGCGCGGAAACAGCACCGATGAAGAAATGTACAGAAAAATCAGCGACACGCTGACCCTGCTGCGCACCGGAGGAGAGCAGAAATGAAAAACACACTCTTTCTCCGCATCGCATTAAAAAACATCAGGGTCAATTCCCGGTTTTATGTTCCCTATATCCTGACCGGAACGGGACTGCAGGCATGCTTTTACATCGTGCTCACGCTGGCAACGGATGACAGGATGAGCCAGGTTCCGGGCGGCAGCATGATCCCGGTCTTTATGGCAGTGGGAGCCGCAGTGATGGCGCTGCTCTCCTGCATACTGCTGTTTTACGCCAACAGCTTCCTGATGCGACAGCGCAAAAAGGAATTTGGCCTCTATGCCGTGCTTGGTATGGAAAAAAGCCATACAGGACGGGTGATCATCGCGGAAGCGCTGTTTTCGGGCGGCATATCTGTTCTTTCCGGGCTGATCCTGGGCATTCTGCTCTACAAGCTGTGTACCCTTTTTATCTGCCGCCTTCTTAAAACGGAAGTGATCACCGGCTTTTACTACATACCACCTCTTACAGCGCTGCCCGCAGCAGCATTCTTCGCGCTCATATTCCTTCTCACCTGCGTGTATGACCGCGTTTCCGTAGCCCGCACAAAACCGACCGAGCTGCTGAACGCCGTTCATACCGGTGAAAAGGAGCCCCGATCCAGGTGGATCGTGCTGGGAACCGGTATTCTGAGCCTTGGAGCCGGTTATACGCTTTCACTCACCGCCAACACACTCTCCGCGATATATCTGTTTTTTGCCGCCGTGTTTCTGGTGATCCTCGGCACCTATTGTCTGTTCACAGCAGGCAGCGTGTTTGTGCTGAAGGCGCTTAAAAACAGAAAGTCCTTTTACTACGAAAAAAGGCACATGACAGCGGTGTCGGGGCTGCTTTTCCGTATGAAGCAGAACGCGGCCGGGCTGGCCTCCGTGGCAATCCTGGCCACCGGAGTGATCATCATGATCTCCACCACCTTCAGTCTCTACAGCGGCATGCAGGAGACCCTGGAAAAAAATTATCCCGAGGAAATGTATATGCAGGTCTCCTATACCCTGCCCGGAAAAGACGAAGCTCCATTTCCGGAAGAGACATTGGATAAGATCGTGCGTGCCTGTGCCGAGCGAAACGGAAACCGGGTCTCTCAGACACACACAAACCGGTTTCTGGATGTATCGTTCGTTCTTCATAACGGGCAGCTCTATTCCTATTCCGAAGCCGAAGGCATAAAAGAGGAGCCTTCCCGCTTCTGCTTCAGAACCGCTGAAGAGTGCGGAGCGGTTCAGGAACTGAAAGAAAACGAAATTCTGATCAAGCGCCTCTCCTCCGCCCTGGGCGATATGCGCATGCCGGAAGGCACTCTCACCATTTTCGGGAAAGAGTACCGCATCATCGGCACTGCCAGCGCACGGGAAGAAGAGATCATCTCCGGTCCCGTTTCATCCTTCCTGATCGCGGTAAAGGACGAAGCTGAGCTGGAAAGGATCTATAACGCCCAAAAAGAAGCATACGGGCCAAATGCCTCCGATTATTCCCGTCTGTTCTGTGTAAAATTTGATGACCGTGACCAGCTTACGGAAAGCGGTGAAAAGATCACGCAGGAAGTGGAGCAGAGAATACGGGAATGGGTGAAGGAACAGGGAGGGCCCGAAAACAAGATCCGCTTTCATCAGTTTGACACCCTTTGGGAATCCCGTGGGAACATGCTGGGGCTTTACGGAACCTTCCTTTTTCTCGGCTTTATCCTGGGTGTCGTGTGCCTGTTTGCCACGGTGCTGATCATCTATTACAAGCAGATCTGCGAAGGCTATGAGGACCAGCAGCGGTATCAGATCATGAAAAAGATCGGCATGAGCGAAACCGAGGTGCGTTCCTCCATCCAGAGCGAAACGCTGCTCATGTTCTTTCTTCCTCTGGTCGTGGCCGGAATTCACGTCTGCTTTGCTTTCCCGATCCTTAACCGCATGCTGCTTTTGCTCATGCTGCCCCGCACTGGAATTTTCGTTCTGTGCTCCGCGATCGCCTTTCTGGTGTTCGCCGGGGTATATGCCCTGATCTACCGTTTCACCGCACGCACCTATTACCGCATCGTGAATTGAGAAAAACCGCCTTTTCCCCCGGAGCAAAAGCTGCACCGGAGGAAAAGGTCTTTCCGGAAAGGAGCCTGTTTTGTACCGTATTCTGCTTGTAGAGGATGATTTTGCCCTGGCAGAGGCAATGGCAAAGCAGCTGGAAAGCTGCGGAAACGAAGTGATCCGGATCCGTGATTTCCGCAGCGTCACCGCGGAATTTCTGGCCTGCCAGCCTCATCTGGTGCTGATGGACATCATGCTGCCCTTCCGGGACGGTTATTCCTGGTGCCGGGAGATCCGCTCCATCAGCCCCGTGCCGGTGGTGTTCATTTCCTCCGCTTCTGAAAACATGAATATCGTGATGGCGATCAGTATGGGCGGAGATGACTTCATCATCAAGCCGGTGGATCCCATGGTGCTTTGTGCCAAGGTTCAGGCGATCCTGCGCCGCAGCTACGAGCTGCCCTCCGCCGCCTCTCCCTGTCTGGAATTTTGCGGCGCACTGCTCCGGCCGGATGATAACACCGTGCTTTATGAGGGCCGGGAAACGGAGCTTACCCGCAACGAATACCGCATCCTGCGCACGCTGATCGAGCATCGGGGCCGCATCGTGAGTCGGGACGCGCTGATGAATGCCCTGTGGCAAAGCGACTGCTATGTGGAAGAGAACACCCTCACCCAAAACGTGACCCGTCTTCGGAAAAAACTGGAGGAAGCGGGGATCCGGGACGCGATCCGCACTAAAACGGGAAGCGGGTACATGGTGCCGTGACAAAGGAAAGAAAAAAACAGGTCATCCGGGATATGTTCCGAAAGAACCGTCTGTTCCTGCTCCTTCTGTTTCTCATGCCGGTCACAGAGCTTACCATATTTTTTCTCTATGGCATCCTGATCGAAGCGTTCATATACGGAACCGTGCTCATCATTTTTCTGGCACTGGTGCTTCTCATTCCCGACATTTTGGCAGAAATGAAGCGGGCTGAAGAACGGGAAAAGCTGCTTCTTTCCCTTCCGGATGAATGGGCATCGCCGCTTGATCTGAAAACACTGGCTGATCAGGACTGGCATCGTGCAGTGCTCCTGCTTGGAAAAAGAGCGGAACAGATGAGCGATCATTTGAGTGAGACCCGGAAAGACACTCTGGATTACGTTTCCGCCTGGGTGCATCAGATCAAAACTCCCATGGCCGTGATGCGCATGCTTCTTGAAAACGTCGCCGGTCCGGAACAGTCCGCACTGCAGTCCGAGCTCTCCCGTACGGAGCAGTATGTGGAAATGGTGCTTCAGTACGCACGCCTGGAAAGTGAAAGCAACGACCTGGTGATCGAAGCCTATCCGCTCGACGACCTGATCCGCGACAGCATACGCCGTTTTTCCCGGCAATTCATCCTGAAAAAACTGAGTCTGTCTTATGAAGGGACCGATCTTATCGTGATCACCGATCGGAAGTGGTTCTGCTGCATTCTGGATCAGCTGCTTTCCAATGCTGTAAAATACACCCCGGAAGGGAAAGTGACCGTGCAGGCGGACCCGATCGCCCGGGAGATCTGCATTATAGACACCGGTATCGGCATTCCGGAGTGCGACCAGCCGCGCATTTTTGAAAAAGGCTACACCGGCCAGAACGGCAGAAGCGATGCTGCCTCCAGCGGCCTGGGCCTGTATCTGAGCAAAAGAGCGGCCATGCTCCTTCATCTTTCCCTCCGGGTGGAAAGCACGCCCGGCAAAGGCAGCCGCTTTTTCATTTCCCTTCCGAAAACAAAAGATCCATGCTGAGCACCTGCGTTTTTTAGCGGAATGAAAAACATAGAAGGAGAATCTTGCAACCTTCGCTATATTTTTCAAAAAACGCTTGACATCAAACCGAATCGATGGTATTATATCAAACTGTCAGCAGGGATGCTTCTCGTCAGAGAGGTCGGCCTCGACAGCTTCGCGCAGATGCGCCTGTAGCTCAGTTGGATAGAGCAACGGCCTTCTAAGCCGTGGGTCGGGGGTTCGAATCCCTTCAGGCGCGCCATTTCCCCTTGATATGGTGGGTGTAGTTCAGTTGGTTAGGGCGCCAGATTGTGGCTCTGGAAGTCGTGGGTTCGAGTCCCACCACCCACCCCATTTCCTAACAGGGAAACGTGTCGCAGCCGTTGGGGTGTAGCCAAGCGGTAAGGCAAGGGACTTTGACTCCCTGATACGTAGGTTCGATCCCTGCCACCCCAGCCATCATGACCCATTAGCTCAGGTGGTAGAGCACTTGACTTTTAATCAAGGTGTCCGGGGTTCGAGTCCCCGATGGGTCACCATCCCCCTTTCGGGATATGTGCTTGCCTGCCCTCCCTATTGCTGCTTTGCGGGCGTGGCGGAATGGCAGACGCGCCGGATTTAGGTTCCGGTGCCGTAAGGCGTAAGAGTTCAAGTCTCTTCGTCCGCACCAGATATGCGGTAGTAGCTCAGTTGGTAGAGCGCCACCTTGCCAAGGTGGGGGTCGCGAGACCGGGCCTCGTCTACCGCTCCATTTGCGGGTGTAACTCAGTGGTAGAGTTCCAGCCTTCCAAGCTGGCTATGTGGGTTCGATTCCCATCACCCGCTCCATTCTGTAATAAGCACATTATCCCATTTATGCGCCATTAGCTCAGTTGGTAGAGCACCTGACTCTTAATCAGGGTGTCCCGGGTTCGAGTCCCTGATGGCGCACCAAGAATAATCCGAACGGATCGTTCCAGCGGAATGAAAAGTTCGGATTATTTTTATACTGAATGTGATCAGCTCCCCTGCATTTACATCAAAAACGTTGTGAAATCTTCATAAACAGTGGACAGAACGGTACTTCTCCTGTATACTGATAAAGTTAGGATTGTATGCATGTCAGAGTCAAAAATTATCCATATTTTGGAATTTTTATCTGACTGCCTGCAAGCCAGTCACTGCAAAACCAGCGCACGGAGGTACTATAATGAGTTATAAAAGAGGTCTTACCAGAGCGATCATCCATGTGATTCGCTTGAAAGGCACATTCGATGTAAGAGATCTGAACAGAAACTGCAAAAATGCCAGAAGTATCAGTCAGAATCTGCTGATGAAGATCATTCGTGACAACCAGGACACCGAATACGGAAAGAAATATCATTTTGACCAGATCCGCACAGTGGAAGATTATAAAAAGCTCGTTCCTCTCAGCGGATATGATGATTACGCCCCTTATATCGACCGAATGGTCAACAAGGGAGAAAAAGGACTCCTTACCAACTATAAGATCGTTCAGTATGCGGAAACATCCGGTTCAGTCGGCGTGCCCAAAAAGATCCCCGTCACCGACCGGTCCATGCGCATTTATACCAAATACACGATCTCCCGCGTAACAAAGCTGGCGGATCAATATCTGAGGGAAAAGAAAGGGCACGGTCTCTTTATCGGGCGCGGCTTCAATCAGCTGGAGATCGTGGACCGTCATTTGCCTGACGGAACGCCGCTTGGCAACATTTCCGGTTCCGCCGCCAAATCTTATAAGCTCCTTTTCCCGTATTATCTTACCTCCCCCATGCCGGTGCTTTATCCGAATGGCTATATCCCGGTGACCTATCTGAAGATCATCTACACGCTGAAGGAACGGGATATGAGCTTCATGTTCAGCGTATTCATGTCCAACCTGGTGGACATGATGTACTACATCGAGCAGAACTGGCAATCCCTCTGCAACGACATCCGCACAGGCACCTTCGACAAGGAACAGAATATAGATGAAAAAACCGTGGAAGAGCTGAAACGGTATACCCGTCCGGATCCCGAACGGGCGGACGAACTGGAAAGGGAATTCAGAAAAGGCTTTGATACGCCGATCATACCGCGGATCTGGCCGAAAATGAGCTTCATCTGCACCATCGGCACCGGCGGTTTCGCTGCCTATACAACGCGAATGCGCCGCTACTCCGGAGACGTGCCCATCGATTTTTCGATCTACGGCGCTTCCGAGGCCATGATGGCTGCCTGCACAAAGGTGGAATGCCCCGAATTTGCTCTGCTCAATGACAGCTGCTTCTTTGAATTTATCCCTGCCGATGCACCCGAAAGCTGCACCGACACCCTGACCATCGATCAATTGGAGGCTGGCAGTGATTACGAGATCATCATCACCAACCTTTCCGGTTTCTACCGTTACCGCATTAAGGATGTGGTAACCGTGCTTGGTTTTGAGGGAGAGGATCCGATAATCACCTTCGCATACCGGAAAAGTCAGCTGTTGGATATTGCCGGCGACAAGATCACCGAGATCATGATGGATAAGACCATCGCCCGTCTGGGAGAGGAGCTGGGTTGTCCCATCCTTGATTACTGCGTATATATCAACCGTGATACCAGCCCGGCACACTACGAATTCCTCATCGAGCCCGTTGACTGGCTGGATCCTTCCGGCTGCAGGGAATACTGCAGAATACTGGAAAAGCATCTGGGCGAGATCAACCCGGTCTATAAAGAATGCCTGGACACCGGAGAGATCGCACATGCCGAGCTTTTTGTTCAGCAGCGGCAAACTCATCAGCTGTGGCGTGAATTCAAAACGATGAAGGGAGCCTCCGGCAATCAGGTAAAGCCGGTTCGGGTTCTGGACACCCCGCAGAAGAAGAATTTCTTCTACGGCCTGAGAGAAGAGTAAGAACTGCTCCCATAACAAAAAAGGAGATCATTGATATGAAAAAATGCCTGAAACTCACGGGACTGGGGTTGATCATTCTTCTGATCCTGATCATTGCCGTTTATCTTTTTCTCTATGTACCCAAATTCAGCACCATGGCTTCTGTGCGGAAGCTGACAGACAACAAAGATTACAACCTCTACACCCTCGATTATACTGCATCGTACAAGCTGGACGATATCCTCAGCGCCGGTGCATCCACCACAGCTTCCTTCAGTGATCTGGCTGTGAAGACCCTTCTTCCCGGGATCCCCTTTCATGCGGATCCGGTGGAATTGGGCTGCAGCTGCTGTTTTGCCGCGGATGGAGACGGCAACTATATGATGGGCCGGAATTTCGACCTGGAGGATACAAGCGCCGTGCTGATCCATACCAAACCCGAAAACGGCTATGAATCCATCGGCTTTGCAGATCCGGGTTTCACCGGGATATACGATGTTTCCAGCCTCGCGGGACGCATTGCCGGTCTCATGCTTCCCTACACAACATTGGACGGAATGAACGAGAAAGGGTTTGCCTGCTGCATGCTGTGGCTGGATGATAAGCCGACAAGGCAGAATACCGGCAAGACCCCCATCACAACGACCGTTGCCATGCGCCTGCTTCTGGACCGTGCCGCCAATGTGGACGAAGCGATCGCGATCCTGCGTTCCTACGATATGTGTTCGGTTTCCGGCGGAGATTATCATTTTCTGCTGACGGATGCCTCCGGAAGATCTGTGGTGGTGGAATGGCCCGAGCCTACCGATGAAATGGTGATCGTGGAAAACGTGGAGGCAGTGACCAATTTCTTCCTGACCGAAATACCTGAAGGGGTGGCTGTCGGTCACGGTCAGGACCGGTACGAAGCCATGCAGAAGATCCTTGAGGAGCAGGATCACATCATGAGCGTTGATACGATGATGAACGCGCTGGAAAGTGCCCAGCAGGTCATTGCCACAGATATTTCCGGCGTCACTCAATGGTCCAACGTTTATGAGCTGAGCAAAGGTATGGTCCACACCGTTTTCCGCCGAAACTGGGAACAGGTATATGACTTTTCCTTCAGCGATTTTGCAGCCAGATGAGCCCCGGGACTCTGATCGTATCTGAAAAAAAACAAAAAAATATATCCCGATCCCTTCCATAAAGGAGACACACATGCCACGTCTTTTCAGACACACAGGAAAAAATGCGGTTGCTGCCGGTCATGGAAAAAATGTGCTGACCGAAGGCCCCATTTTTTCCACGGTGCTGCGTTTTACCCTTCCTTTTCTGCTTTCCAACCTGCTGCAGACCCTTTACGGCACCGTGGATACCCTGGTGATCGGTCGCTGCGGAAGCCCGTCGGGCGTCTCAGCCGTGGCATGCGGATCACAGCTGCTATCCCTGTTCACCTTTCTGGCGATCGGCCTTTCTGCGGGCGGAACGGTACTGGTAAGCCAGTGTATCGGCGCAGAAGATGACCGCCAGGGAGCCCGGATCGTGGGAAACCTGATTCTGGATTTTGCTTTTGTGAGTCTTCTTCTCACCGGTGTTTCCGCTGTGTTTTCCTCCGTTTTCCTTTCCTGGCTGAATGTACCCGGGGAAGCCATGGCGGAAGCGAATACCTATATGCGCATCTGCAGCCTTGGCATTCCCCTGATCATCGGCTACAACATCGTATGTGCGCTTCTCAGAGCCATGGGAGACAGCAAAAGTCCGCTCGTTTTCGTTGCAATCGCCTGTGCGATCAA
The DNA here is from genome assembly GCA_045617125.1 of Clostridia bacterium. Taxonomy (GTDB): domain Bacteria; phylum Bacillota; class Clostridia; order Christensenellales; family Aristaeellaceae; genus ZC3RG03. Next base: position 21,088 of record JAZLIA010000127.1, read on the forward strand.
CATTGCAGGGGATCTCCTGCTCACGGGCGTACTCGGAATGGGGGTGGCCGGTGTTGCCATCGCCACTGTTACAGCACAGGGGCTTTCCTTCGTATTCAGCCTTATATTCATTACAAAAAAAGGACTTCCCTTCCCATTCACCAGAAGAGAAATCCATTGGGACCGAAAAACCACGGCACAGATCTTCCATGTCGGCATTCCCATGGGTATTCAGAGTGTGCTGATCAACCTGAGCTTCATGTTTATCACCGCGATCATCAACTCGATGGGGCTCACTGCCAGTGCCGCCATGGGGATCGGAGACAAGATCGTCAGCTTCACCTTCATGCCGCAATCCGCCTTCTCCGCTTCCGTAGCGGTCATCGTCGCACAGAATTACGGAGCAGGCAAAAGCCAGAGGATGTACAAGGCTGTCAACTGCGCGATCGGAGTTTCGCTTGTGATCGAAACGGTTTTCTTTTTCATCTGCCTCCTCTTCCCCACCTTCATGCCTTCCCTGTTCACAGATGAAAAAGAGGTTGCCGGAATGGCCGGGGCCTATATGAGGGCCTACAGCATCGACGGCATCCTCACCTCAGTCGCCTTCAATCTCTCTGCTCTGCTCAATGGCTGCGGAAGGACCACCTTCAACATGACCCAGAACCTGATCGCGACTTTTCTTGGCCGTATTCCCGCCACCTGGCTGTTTTCCCGCCTGGCCGGTGCAGATCTTTTCCTGATCGGCTGTGCCGCACCTGCAAGCACGGTACTCAGCATTGTGATGCTGCTCATCTACATTCGTTTGAACCATCAGAAGCTGACGCCGCAAAAAGGAAAGGATCCAGCCAAATAAGTCTTATGCTTCCTCCCTCAGCTTACGCAGGCATTTCATCACCGATCCCGCCTCTTCTCCAAACTGTTTTGTAAGACGCGCATACTGCTCATAGAGGCGGTCATACATCCTGCCTGCACGAGATTCGGGAGCATAAACCGCAGAAATGCCGCACTTCATATGCTCTGCGGCCTCATCTACACTATCATAACCGCCGTTTTCCCGGCCTGCGGCCACCGCCGCAAACACGGCGCTTCCCAGGGCCGCAGCCTGCGAAGAATCCGCGACCCTGATCTCTTTTTTCAGCACATCCGCATAGATCTGCATCAGCAGCGGATTTTTCCGGGAGATCCCCCCACAGGCAAACACACGTTTAACCTGGATCCCATGCCGTTCAAAATTCTCAACGATCATCCGGGTAGAGAAGGCGCAGGCCTCGATGGCTGCCCTGTAAACCTCCTCCGGCTTCGTTTCCAAAGTCAGTCCCAGGATCATCCCCGTCAATTTCGAATCCATCAGAGGGCTGCGGCAGCCGTTCCACCAGTCGAGCATCAGCAGTCCGCTTTCTCCCGGCAATAGCAAAGATGCCTTTTTCGTCAGCAGGGTATGGATCGACACCTGCTTTTTTTCTGCTTCTTCAAAGCAGGAAGAGGCAGTCATCTGCTTCACCACCCAGTCAAACAGGTCACCTGTAGCGCTTTGTCCTGCCTCATAGCCGTACAGACCGGGAATGATGCCATCCCGAACCACGCCGCAGATGCCGGGAAACGGCCTGTATTCCCCGCTGAGCATCACATGGCAGGTAGAAGTTCCAATGCTCATCAGCAGATCGCCGGAGTGCGTCAAGCCCATTGCCGGCATGGGATGCAGGGCATCCGTGCCCGACACCGCCACAGCGGTGTTTTCGTCAAGGCCGAGAAAATCAGCGCCTTCGCTTGTGAGACTGCCGGCCCGGCTGCCCGGGACAAGCAGTTCACCCCGGTTCAAATACGAGAAACGCCGCATCAGCGGATGCAGTGAAACCAGAAATTCGTCATCCGGATATCCTTTTTCGGACCGGAAATTTTTAAACCCGGCATGACTGGCCGAACGGGCCGTGCTGCCGGTAAGACGCGATACGAGCCAATCCCCTACCTGCAAAAAACGGTCAGCGCTTTCAACCAGCTCCGGCGCCCTGCGGCAGCTTTCCAACAGCTTGGGCAGCATCCATTCCGAAAAGACGCGGCCTCCATAGCTCTCAAGCAGCTCGGGATGCGTTTTTTCGGCAGCCCTGCGGATATCCCGTGCTTCCTCCTCCGCCCCATGATGCTTCCACATCCTAACATACGCTGACGGGCACGCGTTAAACCGTTCCTGAGAGCACAGCGGTCGGTTCTGTTCATCCACAAAAAGCGAAGTGTCGGCGGTGCAGTCCATCGCAACACCGATCACATCCTCCTTTCTCACTCCGGAATCCTGCATCAGCTTTCTGACCGTATCCCCCAGGCTTGAATAATAATCCTCCGGCAGCTGCAGGGCATGATCCGGAGGCAAAACAGTCCCATCCGTCAAAAAACGGGTCATCACCTCGTGAGGATAGACCTTTTCAGAGGAACAGATCTCCTTTCCTGTTGTGACTTCCACAAGCACAGCACGCACAGATAAGGTTCCAAAGTCCGCACCGATGGTATATTTCATAGATTTATCCACCATATTTATCAGATCATTTCAAGGAATCTTAGTTGAAAGTGAAGTACCTATCAACTATAATATCACATGTGCCCATAAAATGAAACGGAAGGATCGGATCATGTCAGAACAAAACTGTGAATATGCAGTCGAGATGGAGCATATTTCCAAAGCCTTTGGCTCCGTCGTAGTGAATGATGATATCACGCTGCAGCTCCGACGGGGCGAGATCCATGCCCTGCTGGGCGAAAACGGCGCAGGAAAAAGCACCCTGATGAATATCCTGTTCGGTCTGATCAGGCCTGATCAGGGTGTGATCAGAGTAAACGGAAAAGAAGCAGAAATACGCAACCCCAATGACGCGGCAGCGCTGGGCATCGGCATGGTGCATCAGCATTTCCGTCAGGTCGGCTGCTTTTCTGTGCTTGAAAACATCGTTCTTGGCATGGAAGACACCCGGGGCGGCGTGCTTCAAATGGCCGACAGCAGAAAAAAGGTAACTGAGCTCAGCCGCCGATACGGTTTTGATATCGACCCGGACGCCAAAGTTTCCGATATATCGGTGGGCATGCAGCAGAGAGTGGAGATCCTCAAGATGCTCTACCGGGACAGCAGTGTACTCATTTTTGACGAGCCCACCGCTCTGCTCACCCCCCAGGAGATCGAGGATCTGCTCCGCCTGATGAAAAGCCTGGCCTCAGACGGCAAAAGCATTCTTTTGATCACCCATAAGCTGAACGAGATCCGTGCCGTGGCGGACCGGTGCAGCATCCTGCGCCGTGGAAAATACGCAGGCACGGTCAGGGTAGCGGAAGTTACCGAGGAAGAACTTTCCGAAAGAATGGTCGGCAGAAAGGTAAACCTGATTCTGGAAAAAGCACCGGCAAAACCGGGAAGACCAATCCTTGAGGTAAAAGACCTGAACCTCCGGGACAAAAAAACCGGGAAGAAGCTGCTCGATCACATATCCTTATCTGTTCGCGCAGGGGAGATCGTCACGCTGGCCGGCATTGACGGCAACGGACAAAGTGAGCTCATCTATGCTCTTGCCGGCATGCTTCGGACCGACAGCGGCCGCACGCTCCTTGACCAAACGGATATAAGCAGCCTTTCCGCAAGGCAGCGCACCCTGGCAGGCCTTGCTCACATTCCTGAGGACCGGCTCCGCTATGGCATGGTGGAAAGCGCCACACTGGAGGAAAACCTGATATTACAATCCTATTACACCGCCCGTTTTCAGAAACACGGCTTTCTCCGCTTTGACCGCACCCGGTCGTTTGCCAAGGAAAGAATAAAGGAATTTGACATCAGAGCCGGGAAAGGCCCGGATGCAGTGGCTGGACGCATGTCCGGCGGCAACCAGCAAAAGGCCGTGATTGCCCGGGAACTGGCACGGGATCCCAAACTGATCATCGCGGCTCAGCCCATCCGCGGCCTGGATGTGGGGGCCATCGAGTTTATCCACACAAAGCTGCTGGAAGCCCGGGACAATGGCCGCGCCGTGCTGATCGTATCCTTTGACCTGAACGAAGTGATGAACATGAGCGACCGGATCCTGGTGATGTTTGAAGGGCAGATCGTTGCCGATCTGGATCCCCAAGGTACAGATATCCGTGAGCTGGGACTCTATATGTCGGGGGCGAAAAGACAAAATGGCCGATAAAAATAAAAAACTGTTCCAGGTGATCCCTTCCCTTCTGTCCGTGCTGATCGGCCTGATCGCAGGATGGTATCTTCTTTTTCTTACCGGCCCTGCCGATTCGCTGAGCGGCCTGGGAATGATCCTTTCAGGAAGCTTCAGCGAGGGCGCGCCGGGGCTGGGCAATCTGCTTCACACTGCCTCCCCCATCATCTTAACCGGACTCTCGGTAGGGCTTTCGGTGTGCACAGGCCTTTTCAACATCGGCGCCTCCGGACAGATGACCGTAGGAGCTTACGCAGCCATTCTGGTCGGTGTACGGTGTGATTTTCTGCCGCCCGTGCTGCACGTGGTCGTTGCTGTTCTCTCTGCGGTGCTGGCAGGAACGCTGTGGGGGCTGCTAAGCGGAGTGCTCAGAGCCCGTTTCCGGGTAAGCGAAGTCATCAGCGGCATCCTGCTCAACTACATCGGCATGCTTCTGGTCAACCTGCTGATCCGCTCCACGGTATATGAAAGCGCCCACAATTACTCCCTGGGCGTGGCTCCCTCCGCCCGCATCTCCTCCCATATGCTGGACAGCCTGATCCCCGGAAGCCGTATCGGGCCGGATATCCTTCTGGCTGTGGCCGCGGTGGCCGCAGTTTGGGTGCTGCTAAAGCGCACCGCGCTGGGATATGAACTCAAAATGACCGGCAAAAACCCCCATGTAGGCCGATATTGCGGCATATTCGACAAACGCAACACCTGCCTGACTCTCGCACTGTGCGGAGCACTGTCAGGCCTGGCCGGCGCCGTGATCTACCTGAGTGATTTCGGCGATCATATCTATGTGACGGAAACCATTCTTCCCCAGGGCTTCACCGGTATTTCCGTGGCGCTGCTGGGCATGAGCGACCCGCTCGGCATTCTGGCTGCCGGTCTGTTCATTGCCTACCTTACCATCGGCGGCAATTCCCTGCAGCTTTACGGCTACACTCCGGACATTGTGAACATGATCATTGCGATCATCGTATACTGCGGTGCGCTCACCGTACCGATCCGGCTGCTGATCGATCAGCTCGTCGGAAGAAAAAAGAAAAAGCATTCCCTGGACGACCTGGAGGAAGGAGGAGCAGAATGAATACGGTATACTTCATCCTTCAATCTACCATGTATTTTATGATCCCCCTGCTGGTGGTCGCTCTGGGAGCACTGTATTCGGAACGCAGCGGCGTCAGCAATATCGGCATGGAAGGCATTATGATCATCGGAGCCTTTACCGGTGTGCTGGTGCTCCGTGAAAGCCCGGAATTCATCAGCGGGCAGATACTGTATCTGCTGGCGATCCTGGCAGCTGCTCTTTCTGGCATGCTTTACTCCTGCCTGCACGCCTGGTCCTCCATCCGGCTGCGGGCGGAGCAAACCATCAGCGGCACCGCACTCAACCTGTTTGCCCCAGCCTTCTGCATCTTCGCAGCACGCAGCCTGTACGGCGTGAAGCAGATCCATTTCAGTGACACCTTCTTCGTCTCCAAAGTGCCGTTGCTAGGCGATATTCCGTTCATCGGCCCGTGCTTTTTCACCAACTGCTATCTTTCCACCTATCTGGGCCTGATCCTGCTGATCGTTCTGGCATTTCTTCTCAAACGCACCCGCTTTGGCCTGAGACTTTCCTCCTGCGGTGAAAACCCGGAGGCGGCAGCCTCCGCCGGTATTTCCGTCACCCGTATGCGCTACACCGGCGTGCTGCTTTCCGGGCTGCTGGGCGGCGCGGGAGGCATCCTGTTCGTCGTTCCCACCTCCACCGAATTCAACGCCGACGTGGCAGGATACGGTTTCCTGGCCCTGTCCGTGCTGATCCTGGGGCAATGGAAACCGCTGGGGCTGCTGCTTTCCTCCTTCTTTTTCGGCTTGATGAAGGCAGTATCCAGCACCTGGTCCGGCATTCCCGGGCTGGCTGAGCTGGGGATCCCCTCCGAGGTCTACAAGATCCTGCCATATCTTGCGACGCTGGTGGTTCTCGCCTTCTCCTCATCCCGCAGCATTGCTCCCCGGGCCACGGGGATCCCCTATGATGACGGCCTTGGCTTCGGCGGCAGGAAAGCGGTTCGAAGAACCGTGATCTCTCTTCTGGCTGTAGCATTGGTCATACTCACCGTTTCCGTAACAAAAGCTACGGCAAAGAATAGCCGGAACAAAGGCGTATCCGCCGGTTACGGAGCACAGACGGCCATCGTGATCAGTTCCACTGCCAGCATTGATGATAAGAGCTTCATCCAGAGCGAGTGGGAAGGCGTCACTGCCTTCAGCGCCAGCCGGAACAAGACCGTCAAATATTATCAGGCCACCGATAATTCAGATCAGAACCTTCTCAACGCGGTCCATCTGGCTGTAAGAGGCAATGCGGAGTGTGTGATCCTGAGCGATGAAAACTTCTGCTATATAGCATCGGAAGCGGCAGCGCTTTACCCCGATGTTCATTTTATCCTGACAGACGGCATCCCTGCCAATGAAGATGGAGAGGTCACGATCCCCGATAACCTGGATTGTCTGTTTGTGGGCGAAACCGAAAGCGGATTCCTGGCCGGTTATGCCGCCGTAATGGATGGCTACCGGAAGCTGGGATTCCTGGGCGGCGCCGCGATCTCCGCCGTCACCCGTTTCGGAGAAGGCTTCCTGGCAGGAGCCCAGCAGGCCGCTGAGGAACTGCAGCTTAACGAAGGAGAAGTGACCGTGAAATATCAATACACCGGCTCCTTCTCCGCCACCCCTGAAGCCATGTCCCTGGCCTCCGTATGGTATCAGACCGGCACGGAAGTCATCTTTGCCTGTGGCGGCGCAATGGGCAATTCCGTCATGAAGGCCGCGGAAAACTGTTCAAGATCGGTGATCGGAGTGGATGCCGATCAGTCAGGCGAGTCGCCCTCGGTGATCACCTCCGCAATGAAAAACGTCGGAAACGGCCTGAAAAGCGCTCTCGAAAAACTGGATGACGGCGAAAAGCTCAGCACAGACGGAATCTGCCGTCTCACAAGCCGGGACGGGGCAGTATGCCTGCCGATGGAAAATTCCCGTTTTTCCACCTTCAATGCGGAAATGTATGCTGCATTGCTGAAACGAATCAGCAGCGGTGAGATCCGTATTCCCTGGGAATACGGATTTGATCACCGCTATGAATCTCTGGACCGGCTGAAGGTAACGCTGATCCAATGATCCGCCAGGATGACCTCCCGGTTCGCTTTGTGAAAGGAGTACGCTATGGATAAACCGGTATTCAACCCTTATCTGCCCTCCTGGGAGTACATTCCGGACGGCGAGCCCCACGTATTTGACGGACGGGTCTATGTTTACGGCTCCCATGATCATTTTGACGGTTTCGTATTCTGCCCCGGTGATTATACGGTGTGGAGCGCGCCGGTAAATGACCTGAGCGCCTGGCGCTGCGAGGGCGTCACCTATGAACGCACCGCCGATCCCATCAACAAGGACGGCCGCATGTGCTTGTATGCCCCCGATGTGACCCGGGGCCCCGACGGTCGGTATTACCTCTATTATGTGTACGACAAAGTAAACTACGTATCCGTCGCCGTGTGTGACACCCCGTCGGGACGCTTCCGTTTTCTGGGCTATGTGCGGCATAAAAACGGCGCTCTTTACGGCACCGAGCCGGGAGACGAGCCGCAGTTTGACCCTGCAGTGATCACCGAAGGGGAAAAGACCTGGCTCTATACCGGCTTCTGTGGCCAGGGCGACAAAAGCCGCCACGGTGCAATGTGCGTCACCCTTGGCCCCGACATGCTGACCATTGAAGAGGAAGCGGTGTTCGTTGCCCCCGGCTGCGAATATGCTTCGGGCACCGGCTTTGAAGGTCATGCGTTTTTTGAAGGTCCCTCCATCCGCAAACGCGGAGATCTTTACTACTTCATCTATTCCTCCCAGTGGATGCATGAACTGTGCTATGCCATTTCCAAAGATCCCCGCGGCCCCTTCACCTATGGCGGCGTCATCGTCAGCAACAACGATATCGGCATCGGAACCTATAAAAAACCGGAACAGGCTGTGGCCTACGGTGGCAACAACCATGGCAGCATCTGCGAGATCGGCGGAAAATGGTACATTTTCTACCACAGGCAAACCAACGCCTGCTGGTATTCCCGTCAAGGCTGCGCGGAAGAGATCTTCTTTGATGAAAACGGCGCGATCGCGCAGGCGGAGATCACATCCTGCGGCCTGAACGGGGGACCTCTTCCCGGAAAGGGCACCTATCCCGCCTATATCGCCTGTCACCTCTACACAAAGGAAAGGGTGCCTTTTGCCGGGGATCCCCGGGCTCCCCATGTGCGGCAGGACGGTCGGGACGGCGACCCCGGCGACGGCTACATCTGCAGCATTCAGGACGGCACCCGTATCGGCTTCAAGTATTTTGACCTGACGGATACGCACTCCGTTGCCATCACCTTCCGCTGCTACTGCGACGGATATTTCGATGTTTCCTGTGACGAAAATGAAACCGTTCTCTGTTCTCTGCCCGTTCACAACAGCAACGTGTGGGAAAGCGTGCGTTCCTCCTGTCTGTTCCCAGCCGGTGCACACACCCTTTATTTCACCTATCGCGGCACCGGAAGCCCTTCTCTGGGTTCGGTCACGCTGAGCTGAAATTTTTAACTGAAAAAGGCACTGCCGCAGCGGTGCCTTTTTCAGTTGAAAACCTTATTATTGTTATCGTTATCGTGTAAATAATGCTTCCGGCAATGCCTGGATCTCCTGCGTGTCAAGAGACAAAAGCGGCACGGCACCGGTGAAGGACAGATCGTCAAAAACTATGTCCGGCTTGGAATTGCCGGTAAAAGCAATATCGACCCGGCTGCCGTTTTCACCGTCTTCAAGCGACACGGAGGCATCCACATACAGCCGATCCTTCTTGATCCTGCCGCTCGATAGATGCAGTACGGCATCCAGGTGAAGAGGGTGCACCCCGGTCCCCTCCAGGGGAGTCAGGTCAAAACGAAGCATCAGGTCCTGAGAAGCCTTCTGTATCACAGGGTCATCGCTGAGACGGCCGTATTCCATGGAAAACGTGTAGGAAAAAGCCCGATATTCCATTTTTCCGTTCTCATCCGGCACATACTGACGAATTTCACCCTGAAAAGCGTTTTCTCCAGTGGGGTAAATCAGCAGCGAACTCTTTTCCCCTGCCGTGTCCGTCACCGAAACAGACATGCTTTCCCCCTTTTCTTCCGGAAGCCATAAAAGCTCAAACATCTCCGTTCCCGTGCGGGGATCCGTGCTCACGCTTACCCGGGTCGAGAGCATCGCCGCATCCGCGCCGAAGCATCTTTCCAGCGTCACTTCTCCGTCCGCATTCATTAGGTTCAGTGCCTGAGGCAGCCACAGCAGGCTTCCCTTATCCGTCACATCCGAAAAAGCGGAGCTTCCCAGCATCCACTGTTCCAGCTGAGAATACGCATCCCTGTCCTGAAGAAGCTTCTCCAGCAGCCGGGCCGCTTTTTGCGTCAGCAGTTTGGTGCTCACCCGGTAGGTAAGCACGCTTCCGGAAGCCTCTGCGGAAATCGAACAGTAATCACTCAGCCAGATACCCAGTTCTTCCAGATAGGGTGCAAGCGCTTTTTCAATGCCCTTATCCGCGGTATCCTTCACATAGAAGGGCAGCAGCATCTCTTCCCTCATTCCCATCGCCTTGATCAGCAGAGACAGGGCCTCTCCTCTTTTCAGGCTGAAGCTCATTTTCGTAGGCTCGTCCCTGCAAAAAAGCAGATCTTCCCCGTTTTTAAAAAAGGTAAAGGAAAGGTCCTGTTCCCCCTCTTTCCCGAACACCAGTGAAAAACGGTTTTTCAGCATTTTGTTTTCACCGCTTCCGTTCAGGGAAAACCGGGTCCCATCCAGCGCCTTCAGTGCCTTAAACACCTTTTCCACAGGCCCCGGCATTTCATCTCCGGTAACCGAAACAGTGCCTTCCGCTTCATAACCGTTTCCTGCAACATGCTGATGCAGCTTCTCTTCAAAGGTGAACCCAAGAGGGCTGTAAGCCAGAGCCGGCAACGCACAGAGGAGCAAAAACGCGACCAAAGCGGCTGCAATTCTTTTTTTCATCGGTATCCTCCTGTCAACAGTCACTCCACCACATCAAAATCATCATCCGGATCCTGAATCGGGGTCATATCATGCCATTCCTGAGAGCACAGGTCATGCGTGATCAGATCCCTCTGAGGCTTATCCAGATCCAGCATCAGCCCGGCCAGCACATGCATCAGCTCCGCTTCCAGTGCTTCCGAGCTCACCTGCACCGCGTCCGCGGAAACGGGCTGCGCTTCCGCTTCGCTTAAGGTAACACCCAGCGTGAGGGTGATATCCCCGTTCTCATCCACCCGATGCTTCATTTCCACCTCGCCGGATGCCTTGAGCGCGTCAAACTGAAGCTCCGGCCGCAAGATCCAGGTGCTGTCCCGGCCTCCCGTGTTTTCCGTCCACTGCACCCGGCCGGTCACAGTCTCCACATCGTTTTTGCATTTGCAGTTCAGATCACATTCCGCAGTCAGGTTCAGCTTTTCCGTACCGGCCCGTTTTCTCAGCTCCAAAGTGCCGTTCAGATCGTTTCCGTCCGTTCCCTGTTCCGTACATTTCAGCCATCCGGAAAGCCGGAACTGATCCTTTCCCGCTTTAGGCTTCAGGTTCACACTGAAGCTGATTCCCTGCCGCCCTGCGGCTGACATAAAGGAAAGCGTGCATTCCTGCCCGTCATAGAGCACAGCGCCTTCCATTTCCAGGGAGCGGACCGTGCCTTCTTCATTCGAGCGGAACCACAGCGTCGTGCGTTCAGAAAAAGAGAACCTGTCAAAATACGGAATACAAAGGCGCAGCATCGGTTCCCTTTCGGAAAGCGCTGCGACCGCAATCAGAAACTTTTCCGCTTCCTCTTTGGAAAGAGCATAATGCCGTCCATGATTGGTCCTGCCAATATGGCTTAAAACGACATCCTCTTTCTTTTCTCCGATCCGGCAAGCATCCGGAAGGCTTTCCTCCGCTTCACGGATCCAAACCGGAGCTTCAGAAAGAACATGCGTCACGCTCATATCACCAAAGAGCGGTACATTGCCCGAAAACGGCAGCGCTTCGCCGTCTTCCAGCACAGAAAAACCGTTCAGAAAAACCTCGGTCCCGTTTTCCGTTTCCCGGGTGGAAAAACGGAGCGCTTCCCTCTCCCGGAAAAAAAGACGGATGCCGCCATAATCCTTCCCGGCTTCCAGACGCAGCACCGTTTCCGGAAGGATCCCGGTCAGCACCTCGGCTGAAGCATCCGGAAGAAGCCGGAAGCGGCTGAGACTGGCAGTGATATCTGCCTGCCACACTTTTCCCTCATCCGGCGGCGCTTCCATTCGCTTCAGTCCCTGGCAGAATTCCGCTTTGGCATTTTGTAAGGGAAAAAGGAAAGCACAGAGAAAAAGCCAGCACAGCACAGCCCGGAAAAGACGCTTTTCATGCATACGCTTACTCATGCTTCGTATCTCCGTGAAGAGTGATCTGATCATTCAAAAGGTTGATGTCCCCGCAGCCCATGGTAAGCACCAGATCTCCCGGCTGCCAATGTTCCCTCAGATACTTTTCCGTATCGTCAAAGGAAGGCGTAAGCACCGCGTTGATGCCGTTGGCACGCATTCCATCCACCAGCATCTGGCTGTTGACGGTGCCGGGATCCTTTTCCCGGGCCGCGCAGATATCGGTGACGAGGGTAAAATCCGCCTCCTCGGTGCAGGTGAGGTAATCGTTAAACAAGGTGATCACCCGGCTGTAGGTATGCGGCTGCATCACAGCCCAAAGCCTGCGGGGATGCTTCATTTTGGAAACATGCAGGGCTGCCCGCATTTCAGCCGGGTTATGCCCGTAATCCTGATAGATCTTCACCCCGTCCACAATGCCGGTGAGCTCATCCCGGCGGTGCACGCCGGTAAACCTGCTGAGAGAGGACGCGATCGCATCCGGTTCCACACCGGCCTCCCTGGCCGCCGCAAAGGCCGCAAGGGCATTGAGAACATTGAATGCTCCCGCCACGCGAAGCGCGATGCGCGAAAGCTTCTCACCCCCATGCATCACGTCAAACACGCCGCAGCCGTTTTCATCCAGCACACAGTGACCGGCATAATAATCGCAGTTCGCATTCATTCCGAAGGTGACATATCGTCTGCCCAGCTTTTTCAGAAGCCCCATCACCCGTTCATCCTCTCCCCAGCCCACGGCCACACCGTTTTCGGGCAGAAGATGCAGAAAATCGTCAAAAGCCGCAACGATATGCTCCATGTCGCCGTAATAATCCAGATGGTCGGCATCAATATTGAGCACCACTGCCACCGTGGGGAACATGTGAAGGAAGCTGCCATGAAACTCGCATGCCTCCGCCACGAAGGCTTTTTCACTGCCTACACGGCTTCCGCCGCCCAGGTCATCCGCCCGTCCGCCGATGGACACAGTCGGGTCCAGCCCGTTATCCAGCAGCACCCAGGCTGTCATGGAGGAGGTGGTGGTTTTTCCGTGAGCGCCGCTGATGCAGATGTTCACATCATGCCCCAGCATCAGCTGGCCCAGAAGTACCGCTCTTTCCATCTGAGGGATATTCAGCCGGAAGGCCTCGGCGCGTTCGGGATTATCCTCCGGAATAGCCGCGGAATAAATGATCAGCCCTGCGCCGTGCACCGTTTCAGGCAAATGGCCCACGGTGACCTTCACGCCCTTCTGTTCCAAACGCTCCACCGCGTGCGAACGCGTGCGGTCCGACCCCGTCACGCAATACCCTTCCTTCAGAAGCATTTCACACAATCCGCTCATGGAAGAGCCGCCCACCCCGATCATGTGGATGCGTTGATCCCGAAAATCTGTCAGCTTCAGCATACAAAACCTCATTACCCCGGCAAAGCGGAAAAATCAATCAAAATCCGGTGAAAGGCTCATTTCACCGTTTACAGTATATCACAAAAGGCCGTGTCACGGATAGAAAAAAAAGTTTTTCATATTGAGGCTGTGCAGCAGCCCCGTCAAAGCCCGGCAAGGGCGCGGATCGTATCCGTCACACTCCTACATAAGCTCATGCCGTTTTCAAGAAGCGCGGTGTTCCCGCTCTCCATCAGGTATCCCTTTCCCGCAATGCGCAGCATGCTCAGATCATTCTGCTGATCCCCAAAGGCCGCAGTTTCGCTCAGTTCAAGCCCGTAAAACGCAGCCAGAGCTTTCAGCCCGTCTCCTTTTCCGCGAAGCGTAAAGTCCAGCCAGCAGCGTCCCGCCACATCCGCGTGCATCTGTCCGCCCCATTTTTCCTGAAGCGGACCGGCCGCAGAAAGGATCCCGTCCGCACAAAAACCCGATATTTTGATGCATTCCCCGGCAAAATCCTCCGGATTATCCGTCACGATCGCGGCGTTTTTCAAACGGTATATCACATCCTCATGAAAAAACCGGTCGCCCCCGCGGTAAAGCACAGAGTATTTCGGCAAAGATACCAGAAGCTGAAGACCGGAAGACAGTATATCCTTCATGACCTCCGCGGCAACAGCGGGCGGAAACAGCGATTGATCGATCACCTTCCCCTGCGCCACGGTAAGCGCCCCGTTCTCGCAAACAAAGTCTATCTCCTCACAGACCGGAGCAAACAGTCTGCGCAGGTTTTCATACTGCCTTCCCGAAGCCGCGGCAAAGCGGATCCCCTTTTTCTTCAGCTCACGAAGCAAATGAAACGTATCCTCCGGTAGGACGCCGTCCCGCGGAAGCAGTGTGCCATCCAAATCACTCAGGATCAAACGGATCATACATTTTTCCTTTCCGGGAGAAGTCTTTTTCTTCTCCCAAGGCATCATAGCACATTTTTCTCTGCAAAGAAAGCATTCCTCCTTCACTTGTTTTCATGCGCAGGGTGCGGTAAAATATAGGAGATCCATTTTCTGCTGAATGAAGGAGGTTCCCGCATGAACACCGTTTCAAAAGCCGTTGTTACCGTGCTTGGCATCGACTGCAAGGGCATCATCGCCCGGGTCAGCAATGTGCTGTGGCAATACAGCGTAAATATTCTGGATATCAGCCAAACCATCGTGGACGGCTATTTCAATATGATCATGATCGTGGATATCACCGCCCCTTCCTGTTCCTTTGACATTCTGAACGAAAGCCTGCAGAAGCTGGGAAACGACCTTCATCTGCAGATACGCATCCAGCGCAGCGAGATCTTTGAAGCCATGCATCAGGTGTAAAGGCAGGAAGAAGAAATGATCAACACAGGTGAAATTCTTGAAACCCGGCATATGATCGACCGGGAAAAGCTGGATGTGCGCACCATCACCATGGGCATATCCCTGTTTGAATGCGTAACAGACGATGAAAAGAAGCTCTGCAGCCGGGTGTACGACCGCATCACCCGTCAGGCGGAGAATCTGGTGAAGACCGGTCAGGACATTGAAAAAGAATATGGCGTGCCCATTGTGAACAAACGCATTTCGGTCACCCCCGTTTCCCTGATCACCGGAGCGGTAGCCTCCCCCCTGCCCGTAGCGAGAGCGCTGGACAAAGCGGCGCATGAGACCGGTGTAGATTTTATCGGCGGCTACACGGCCCTGGTGCACAAGGCAATGACAGCGGCGGACAGGCGGCTGATCGAGTCGCTGCCGGAGGCTCTTTCCGAAACGGAGCTGATGTGTGCTTCCGTCAACGTGGGCTCCACCCGTGCCGGCATCAATATGGATGCCGTGCGCCTCTGCGGGGAAAAGATCAGGGAACTGGCGGAAAAAACAAAGGCTCAGGACGGTCTTGGCTGTGCCAAGCTGGTGATCTTTTCAAACGCCGTGGAGGATAATCCCTTCATGGCCGGCGCTTTCTGGGGCCCGGGCGAAGGGGATTCTGCCGTCAGCGTGGGCGTCAGCGGCCCTGGCGTAGTGAAGACTGCTCTGGAAAACGTGAAGGGTCAGCCCTTCGATGTACTGGCTGAAACCATCAAACGCACTGCCTTCCGGGTGACGAGAGTGGGTGAATTGGTCGCACGGGAAGCCAGCCGCAGGCTGAACGTGCCCTTTGGCATCGTGGATCTTTCCCTCGCCCCCACCCCCGCAATGGGCGACAGTGTGGCTCACATTCTGGAAGAGATGGGGCTTGAAAAGTGCGGCACCCATGGCACCACCGCCGCTCTGGCCCTGCTCAACGACGCGGTGAAAAAGGGCGGTGTGATGGCCAGCAGCCATGTCGGCGGCCTGAGCGGCGCTTTCATTCCCGTAAGCGAGGACATCGGCATGATCAATGCCGCGTCCTGCGGCGCCCTGCAATTGGACAAGCTGGAAGCCATGACCTGTGTGTGTTCCGTTGGGCTGGATATGATCGCGATCCCGGGAGACACCCCGGCCTCCACCATCAGCGCGATCATCGCGGATGAGGCAGCGATTGGCATGATCAATAACAAAACCACTGCGGTGCGCGTGATTCCCGCTCCCGGCAAAACAGCGGGAGATCATGTGGAATTCGGCGGCCTGCTCGGCCATGCTCCGGTCATTCCGGTGCACGAATTCTCCAGTGAGGAATTTATAGCCCGCGGCGGACGCATCCCGGCTCCTCTCCATTCCCTGCGCAACTGACCCTTTTTCCTGAACGTGATTAAATGGTTCCCGAAACAGCCTGCTCCCGCGCATCCGTCAAGGCATTTCATTGGAACACCGTTCCTTCCCTGTACATTTGACACGGTAGCTTATCCAAACTATAATATGCAGGAAAAACCGAGCAGGCATGCTTCATTCCCTTCTTTCAACCTGCAAAACATCCGTTTTTCCTGATTACATACCAAAGCCGAGAAAAACATGATCAATGAAGAAAAGCTGCGTTTCAGGCGCGGAGACGCCGTTGCCATTGCCACTGTGCTGGTGTTTGCCCTGGCATTGCTTCTGCTTTTGGTTTTTTCCCGTTCCGCCGAAAAAATGAGCATCGCAAAGGTATATCAGGATGGCACGCTGCTATGTGAACTGCCCCTTGACCGGGATACGGAATACACGGTGGACGGGGCTTACCGAAACGTGATCACCGTAAGATCCGGCACCGTTGCCATCACAGAAAGCAATTGTCCCGGAGGCGACTGCATTCACACCGGCGCCATCTCAACGGGCGGACGAAGCATCGTGTGTCTGCCGAACCGGGTGGAGATCTTCCTTTCGGGTGAGAGCGACGTGGATGCGTTCACACAGTGAGGCCGTCATGAAAACAAAGAAACTGACTCTGGCGGCCATTCTGACCGCGCTGGCAATGATCCTTTCCTATATTGAGCGCTTCATTCCTCTGGAAATGCTCTTTCCCCTGCCCGGAGTGAAGCTGGGCCTGGCCAACACCGTAACGCTCTTTTCCCTGTTCATGCTGGACTTTCCCTCCACCCTGTGCATCCTTATCATGCGCTGTATACTGGGAGCCCTGTTTTCCGGCAGCATCACCGGCCTTGCGTTTTCACTGGCCGGCGGCCTGCTTTCGATGGGGGTGATGATCCTCTCAAAGCGCTGCCCCTTTCTTTCCGTGTATGGGGTAAGCGTGCTTGGAGCCGCCGCACACAGCTGCGGGCAGATCCTGACCGCAATGCTGCTGATGGGTTCTCCGAACGTGCTGGGATATCTTCCCTATCTGCTCGCGATCTCCGTTTTATGCGGCATTGCCACTGCCGGTGTAACCGGCAGCGTAATCCGGATCACAGATAAGAATCTCTTCATTATCAGGAGGTAATACGTATGGAAGCACTGGAAAAAATCGTGGAGCTGCTGATCAGTATCGCGATCCCTGTTTTTGAGATGATCGGCATTCTCGTTGTAGCCTACACTGTTTTTTCATCCTTCATTGGCTACGTTCGCTGCGTTGTCAGTAAAAAGCCGTGCAATGTGGAACATTCCCTTGCCGAAGGGCTGGCCCTGTCCCTTGAATTCCTGATGGCCTCAGAAATACTGAAAACGGTCACCCTCCGTGAGACCAAGGAGCTGGTGATCCTGGCCGTTGTCATCATCATGCGGGTGCTGCTCTCCTTCCTGATCCATTTTGAAATGAGACAGAACAGCAAAATACACGGTGAAGAGTACAAATCCTGAAAAAGCAGCTCTCACCGGCAGCATGCTGCGTTTGGAAAACCGTTATGTTATAAATTAAGGGCACAGTCCATTCGGAAAATGCAAACAAAGGGGACAAAAAATGAAAAGATCATTCCTTCGCCGCTTCACCGCTCTGCTGCTTTTCCTTTGCCTGCTGCCGACAGCCGGCGCACTGGCGTGGACAGACCAGGCACACATGGCTATGGGAATGGCAGCCGGGTTCAGCCGTTTCCATCTTTGCGGAAGCATCGATATTGCGCGCACGGTTGCCGCCATCAACGGTTTGAAGCAGACTGACGGACAGGCCCACTTTTTCAATGCTGCCGCTGACCATGAGGTCACCGCAGATGATGTGTATGCTCAGATGCAGGATATCGGAAAGTCAGAGAAGGATTGTCCCGATGGCTGTCTGCTGGGCGTGATCCTTCACACCGTCAGGCTGTGTAAAGAAAAAACAGAAAGCGGCGCATTCGATGACGAATACTACGCTGTTCTTCTCCACTATATTGCCGACCTGGCTCAACCTCTCCACATGACTTTCTACGATGATTTCAACCGCAGCTATCATTTTTCCTGTGATGATATCCTGTCCGACACGGAGGCGGAGTATCCCGTTTTTGCTTCGGTCGAGCTGGCCAAGGAGCTTGAAGTAAATGATGATCTGCGTTTTGAAACAGAAGATGAGCTGCTGGAGGCTGTCCTTGATTTAGCAAGGCACTCGCAGGAGCTCGCAAACATCCTGCGCTTCGAGCAAAGGAGCATCACGCGCGAAGAAGCCCTGCTGCAGATCAGCCGTGCCGCCACACTGGGCAAAGCGGCGCTTCGATATTGCGGAAAGATCGAATAAGCGCATGCAAACAGAGGCTGCTGCACAGCCTATCATCATAAAAACCGCACTTTCATGACGGAGGAGAATTCCACATACAGCAAAATGCCTGATCATCACACCGCCCGGCAAGTGATGATCAGGCTTATTACGATGTGTGGATCTGCATATCCATATGTTCCTTTTCAACGAAAGCTCTGTTCCGATCTCCTGATCGTCAAGCACCTAATGTACGATCCGTTATATGACGGACATGATAAACACAATGAAAATGATAACGGGCAGAACATAGGAAAGATACGGGCGTATCCACTGAGGAAGCTTTGCACCGCTGCCCGCATTGACCTCGGCTTCATACTTTTTCCAGCCCCAGCCAAACCTGGACGTGCAGAACAGAATATAAGCCAGGGAACCGACAGGCAGCGCCACATTGGAAACCAGGAAATCCTCAAAATCACCGAAATTACTGAGTCTCCCGCGGGTGGGCGAGCTGGCCGCCAGCCAGACGGACTTGCCGAAAATGGAATCGGGGAAGCAGTTGGCGCAGATAAACGGCAGAGCCAGCACCATGCTCAGCACAATATTGATCAGCGCGATCTTCCAGCGGGACAGTTTAGTCCACTCCAGCCAGAAGGACATGATGTTTTCAAACACAGCCACAACGGTGGACATGGCTGCAAAGACCATAAACAGGAAGAACAGCGTTCCGATAAACCATCCGCCCGCCATACTGTTGAAGATGGAAGAGATCGTCGTGAACAGGAAGGATGCGCCAATCGTGCCGGGCTCCTCCACAACGGTAGCGGCGCCGGGGTTGAAGGTAAAAAATGCCGGGAACAGCAAAAATCCGCTCATCAGCGCCACAAAGGTGTCCAGACTGACAACGGTAATAGTTTCACCCAGCAAGGAACGGTCTTTTCCGATATAGGAACCGAAAACGGCGATACAGCCAATGCCCAGCGAAAGCGTAAAGAATGCCTGCGACATGGCGGCGGAAATGACCCTGGAAATGCCGTAGAACTTAAGCCTTTCCACATTGGGGATCAGATAAAAGGTAAGGCCTTCCTTCATACCGTCCATGGTGAAGGCATAGATGACCAGGCCGATAATGAGTGCCAGCAGCGCCATCATCATCCCCTTGGTGATCTTTTCAACGCCGTTCTGTAAACCCATTGCACAGATCAGGAAGCCCAGCACCACAACAATGGCAGTCACACCCACGTTGAGACCGAAGTTCGTGACAATGCCGCCGAATATATTCCCCAGTGCCGCGCTGCCCTCCGCAACAGAGAGCCCCGCAGTGCTGGCGCTGATGGAGCCGGTAAGATACTTCCAGAAATACACCATGAACCAACCCGTGATGCAGGTATAGAACATCATGAGCAGATAATTGCCGGCAACACCCAGATATTTCATCAGGTGCCATTTTTGTCCTTTCTTCTCCAGCACATCAAAAGAATGGGCAATGGAGCGCTGGCTGCCGCGGCCAACGGCATATTCCGCGGTCATAACAGGAATGCCGAGCAAAACGAGGAAGATCAGATAGAACAAAAGGAAAAAGCCGCCGCCGTAAGCGCCGCACCAGATGGGAAAACGGTAAACATTTCCAAGCCCGATGGCACAGCCGGCAGAGATCAGGATAAACCCAAGCCGGGAAGAAAATTTTTCACGAGTCTTCACAAAATCCATCCTTTCAAATCAGTACTATCATATACGCTGTTCATCAGAAAAAGTGACCGCTGCTGCTTTTAAAGCTTTTTCAAAGGGTTTCCCTTCAACTATTATACAGGTAAAAAGAAAAAAGACCACCCATTGTTCAAAAAAAGCAGGCAGAGAATATGCATCTGCTTCCCGCAGCATCGTTTGCGTGCTAAAAACCGCTGCGAATATTGATTTTCAGGAAAGGATGCTTATAATATAAGTAGTAATATACTCGGAAGAAAACGGAGAACGTTTTATGTTCAGAAAACGGACCCTGATCCTGTTTACGGTGTGCCTGCTGCTCTTATCCGGCTGTTCGGCAAAGCCTGCAGAAGAAAACGCGTCTGCTCCCTTCGTGCCGGATCCGTCGCTGCAAAGCTTCTCTTTAAGCTTTCTGGATCTGTTCGACACAGTAACCTATGTAAAGGGTTACGCTAAGGATGCTGAGGCATTCCGGAAGATCACCCAGGCTTTTTATGATCAGCTGCTTATATATCACAAGCTCTATGACATCTACAACGATTATGACGGCGTGATCAACGTGAAATATCTGAACGACCATGCCGGTGAATGTATCACGGTGGACCCTGAACTGATGGATCTGCTCCTTTTCAGCCGTGATATTTCAGAAAAGACCTCCGGAAAAGTGGATATCACCCTGGGAGCGGTGCTCCGGCTTTGGCATGAAGCCAGGGAGGACAGCATGAATGCCCCCGAAAATGCTCACCTGCCGGATGCGGATGCCCTGACCGAAGCAAAAAAGCACACCGGTTTTGACAAGCTGGAACTGAACGCGGAAAAAAACACCGTAAAGTTTCTTGATCCTCTTCTGCGTTTGGATGTAGGTGCGATAGCAAAAGGCTATGCAGCACAGAAGACCTGTGCTATAATGGGGCCGGGTCTGCTGTTTTCGGTGGGCGGAAACATCGTGATCACCGGTCCCAAGCCGGACAGCGGAAAAAGCTGGATCGTCGGGGTTCAGGATCCCCTCGGAAACACGAATGACTACCTGCACAAGCTCAGCCTGAACACGGGTTGTGTCGTTTCCAGCGGCGACTATCAGCGTTACTTCACCTATGAAGGCCGCACATATCATCACATTATTGACCCGGACACGCTCTTCCCTTCCACACGCTGGCATGGAGTCACCGTGATATGTGACGACAGCGGCATTGCGGACGGGCTGTCCACTGCGCTTTTCCTTTCCTCTCTGGAAGAGGGAAAGGAGTTGCTTCGCATCTTCCATGCAGAAGCCGTATGGGTGGATATGGAAGGAAATGAGATCTACTCCGATGGGTATAAAAAAAGCATGACAAATTAAGCCGGTATGGTTCCGGCATGCACTAAACGGAAGGACGGTAATTCTCCATGAACAAACAAACCTCCGGCAAAAAAAATCCTCCTGTATGGCTGGTGCTCATGATCATCTGCGTGGTAGCCGCAGGCTGCCTGGCTGTGACCAATGGCATCACCAAGGACACCATCGAGGCAAACGGCAAAGCGGCGGATGTGGCCACCCGTCAGAAGCTGATCTCCTCCGCCGTATCCTTTGACCTGAATGAAGAAAATAACGTATACACCGGAAAGAATGAAAGCGGCAGCGCGGTCGGCTACATCACCACCGTGAAAGAACAGGGCTTCGGCGGTGAGATCGAGGTCACTGTGGCTGTTGATCCCGACGGAACCATCCGCGGCATTTCCGTTGGCGGCAATAACTTCTCCGAAACGGCCGGTTTGGGTGCAAAATCCAAGGAACCTGCCTTCCAGGAACAGTTTGCCGGGAAAAAAGCTCCTGTAGCCCTCACCAAGAACGGCGGTGAGATCGACGCCATCACCAGCGCCACCATTACCTCCAGCGCTGTGATCCGTGCGGTCAATACTGCGATCGACGCGCTGAGCGCTGAAGCCGGTTTTGAGATCGAGAAAGAAGAAGCGGCGATCGCCTCTTTGGGCAATGGCCGCTATGCGACCTCTGTGCAGGGCTTCAGCGGTCCCATATACGTGGAACTGCAGCTTGACAACAGCGGTGTGATCACCGATATGGTGGTTGGTGACAGCAGCTTCAATGAAACGGACGGTTTGGGTGCCCGCGCCAAGGATGAAGCTTTCCGCAGCCAGTTTATCGGAAAAACCGGTGAGATCCGGCTGGGTGAAAGTGTGGATGCTCTGTCCGGCGCCACCATCACTTCCAAAGCCGTGACCAGTGCGGTGAATGATATCCTGCTTTTCGTGAACGATCCTGATGGCTATGCCGCTGCTCATGCTCCCAAGCAGGAAAGCTTTGAACAAAGCGAATTGGGCACGCTGGTGAGTGCTTCCGCCCAGGGCATGTGCGGCCCCGTTGCCGTAACTATGACCGTTTCCGATGACGGGAAGATCGCCGATATTACGATTGGCGACGAAGATTTCTGCGAGACTGAGTCTCTGGGTTCAAAGGCACTGGAACCTGAATTCTGCAATCAGTTTATCGGCATGCAGCTGCCTGTAAGCATGGACAATGTGGACGTGATCGCCGGCGCCACCATCACCACCCAGGCTGTAGTCACCGCGATCAATGACGCCTTTGCCAAGCTGAGAGGCACTGTTGACGCCGCTCCCGAAGTGGAAGCCGCTCCCGAAGCGGAAGCCGCTCCCGCTGATGAAATTCCGGGTACGCTGGTGAGCGCTTCCGCCCAGGGCATGTGCGGCCCTGTTGCCGTAACTATGACCGTTTCCGATGAATGGAAGATCGCCGGTATCACGATTGGCGATGAAAACTTCTGCGAAACCGAGTCTCTGGGTTCAAAGGCACTGGAACCTGAATTCTGCAATCAGTTTATCGGCATGCAGCTGCCTGTGAGCATGGATAATGTGGACGTGATCGCCGGCGCCACCATCACCACCCAGGCTGTGGTCACCGCGATCAATGACGCCTTTGCCACACTGGGAAGCGCTGCTGAAGCCGCTCCCGAAGTGGAAGCTGCCCCTGAAGCGGAAGCCGCTCCCGAAGTGGAAGCCACCCCCGCTGATGAAATTCCGGGCACGCTGGTGAGCGCTTCCGCCCAGGGCATGTGCGGCCCCGTTGCCGTATTTATGACCGTTTCCGATGAAGGGAAGATCACCGGTATCACGATCGGCGATGAAAACTTCTGCGAAACCGAGTCTCTGGGTTCTAAGGCACTGGAACCTGAATTCTGCAACCAGTTTATCGGCATGCAGCTGCCTGTAAGCATGGACAATGTGGACGTGATCGCCGGCGCCACCATCACCACCCAGG
>JAZLIA010000128.1:0-9581 GCA_045617125.1 Clostridia bacterium
CGGGGCTGGAATTTGTTTCAGCTGCGGGCGGAACCAAAGCGCCGTCCACCGGGGACGGAAGCTTTATTTTCGGCGACAACGCGAATGTGATCGGGAATGCGACCGGATCCATCACTTTCAATATCAGCAAGGATGCCGCGCCGGGCACCTATACCTTTGCCCCCAATATCACGGAGTGCAAGGATAAGGACGGCAATGCCACATCCTGTGTGGTGAATGTGGAAACGCTCACCGTGATCGAATGCCCGCATGAGATCACGCATGACAATGTGAAAAAGGAAGCCACCTGCGTGGATGCGGGGGTCAAGGAAGTGATTTGCGATACCTGTGAAAAGGTGATCCAGACACTGCCTATCGAACCTGTTCATCCCGAGGGGCACAATGTGGTAGAGGATCCCGCTGTTGCGGCTACCTGCACCGAAAAGGGAAAAACTGCCGGAAAACACTGCAGCATCTGCGGCACTGTGATCCAAAAACAGGAGGAGATTTCCGCCTCCGGGCATCACTATGTGAACGGTATATGCTCTGTTTGCAGCTGTCCGGATCCTGAATACGGCTTTACCTATTCTGTGAGCGGCACGGTCGCCACCATCACCTCCTACAGCGGGAAAACGGGGGTGACGATCCCTGCCAAGCTGGGCGGAGCGGATGTGAAAAAGATCGCCGCAAATTCCTTCGCAGGAGTAAAAAACGTTTATATCAAGACCGGTATCACCTCCATTGGTGATAACGCCTTCCCCTCCGGCACGGTGATCCATTGCTACAGCAACTCTTACGCCTATGAATGGGCCACTGCCCGCGGATATAAAGTGGAACTGCTGGATGCCGGTAAGCCTACGGAGATCAAAACGGAGAGCAGCAGCATCACTGTCAATAAGGGAGAACTGATCAATTCTCCCTTCATCGTGACCAGTGAGGGAAGCTATCCCGAGCCCACTTATGAAAGCAGCAATGACGCGGTCGCCAAGGTGGATAAGAAGAGCGGCCGCATCACCGCCGTTTCGGTCGGCAGCGCTGTGATCACCATCCATGTGGGATCTGACAGCGCGAAGGTGACTGTGAACGTACGGGAAGCGGTTACTTCGTTTGAATTGAACAAAACCGATATCACCCTGGTGAAGGGCGAAAGCTATACTCTTTCTGCTGTGAATGTGAAACCTGCGGGAGCGACTCCTGTGCTTACCTGGACCAGCGGGGATACCACGTATGCCACTGTGTCCGCCAGTGGTGTGGTGACGGCCAAGGTCGTGGGCGAGTGCGTGATCACTGCCGTTGACAGGGACGGCATTCAGGCACAGTGCACAGTGCATATTGCTGAGTCTGTAACGGAAGTCAAGTTTGCGGAAAGCGTATATACGGTTGAAGAAACGGTCAGCAGTGATTATCCGAAAACCGTACAGCTGATCGCTAACGTGAAAACGGACAAAAACCAATTTACCAACGAGCTGGTCACCTTCTCTTCTTCCGATGCCTCCGTGGCTGCGGTAGATCAGAAGGGAATTGTGACCGGCAAGAAGGCCGGGACTGTTACGATCACTGCGAAGGCGGCCAACGGAAAGCTGGCGACCTGCAAGGTGAATGTGACTGCTCACGATCATAATCAGTATGCGATGGATGATCCCGAAGTTCCGGCGACCTGTGAAAAGGACGGCCTTACCAAGGGAAGCCACTGCTCCGATTGCGGATATGTGATCACGAAGCAGGTGGTGGTGACCAGGTTTGGTCATGATACCTCTTTGGGCGTTTTGAAGGAAAATGTTGTGAAGCCCACCTGCGATAAGGACGGTTCCTACGAAGAGGTCCTGTATTGCAAGCGCTGTGCCAAGGAATTGAGCCGTGTCAAGGTGACCGATCCCATGACCGGTCACCATCTGGTGACCAAGCCTGCAATTCCGGCTACCTGCACCTCTGTGGGGTATATGGAGAGCGAGTATTGCGATGTGTGCTATAAGGTGACCAAGGAAGCCGAGCCTATCGGAAAACTGGAACATATTTTTGTGAAGGTAGACGAGGTGCCTGCGACCTATACGGATGAAGGAAGTACGGCTGGAGAAAAGTGCTCCGTGTGCGGCTTTATCAAGAGCGGCTGCAAGGTGATCCCTGTGAAAACCCGTCCGGATCCCAAGGCGATCAATGTGAGCGACGTCGGCCCGCTGGAAATGCCGGTTTCCACAGGGAAAACGCTGACTGCGGTGCTGGACCCCATTGAAGCCAAACCCGGGATCGTATGGAGCTCCACCAATCCCAATGTGGCCACGGTGGATCAGAACGGAAAAATCAAAGCGATTTCCGAGGGCTATGCGGAGATCGTGGTGTATTCTCAGGCAAAGAGCACCGTGAAAACGGTGGTGAAGGTGTATGTGACTGTGCCTGAGCATACAGCCTATGTTACCTTCACGGACGGCAGCGAAAAGATCGTGCATGCAGGCGATGCTCCGTTTACTCTGAATGTGAAGCAAACGCCTGCCACCACGGTGGATACGATCGCTGGTTTCTCCAGCAGCAACAGCTCTGTGATCAGTGTGGGTGCGGATGGAAAGACTTTGACTGTCAAGAAGGCCGGCAACGCCACGATCACTGTGACCACGTCGAACGGAAAGAACGCTTCCATCAAGATCACTGTACATGCCTGCACCATCAAGGCTGCCGTGGAAGCTACCTGTGAAAAGCAGGGTATGTCCCGTGGACGCAAGTGCAATGTGAAGGGCTGCACTCTGCTTCCGGTGGAAGAACCCACTCCCGTTCCCGTGAAGGGACATGTTTCCCAGCTGGTCCCCGCGATGCCTGCCACCTGCATCGCCGGCGGCAAGACCTTCGGCGTGAAGTGCTCTGTGTGCGGCAAGTTCCTGATCACTCCTACTGATACGGAAAAGCTTCCTCATACAGAAGTGGCGGATGCTGCTGTGGCTGCCACCTGTACTAAAAATGGTCTCACGGTAGGTTCTCATTGCTCTGTGTGCGGCACCGTGATCGTGAAGCAGGACGTGTTGAAAGCGACTGGCCACACCGAGGGAGCGCCTGCTCTGGATCCCGCTAAACATGTAGATGCCACCTGCTCTGCCGAAGGACGGGATGAAGAGGTGGTCAAATGTACGGTGTGCAATGCTGAGCTTTCCCGCAGAGTCATCACCCTGAAGAAAACCGAGCATACTCCTGTGATCATTCCCGGAAAAGCTCCGACACCAACTGAATCAGGTTTGAGCGACGGGCAAAACTGCTCTGTGTGCGGAGCGGTGCTGAAGGCACAGGAGGTGATCCCGCCCACCGGCGGAAAACGTCTTCCCGGCGATGTGAACGGGGACGGTTCTGTGAACGGAAAAGACAGTGTGCTGCTCATGCAATATCTTTCCGGTTGGGGAACCAGTATCAACAAATCCAATGCCGATGTGGATGGTTCCTCCGGTGTGACCGGCCGTGACAGTGTGCTGCTCATGCAGTATCTGGCTGGCTGGGGAGTGACCCTCAGATAACAGGAACGAGTAATCAACTGCAGAAATAACGGAGGAAATATGATATGAAAAAAGCAGTATGCATCCTGTTGACACTCATGCTTCTCGTGGTTACCCTGCCTGCCCTGGCAGTGAATGCGAAGCCCGGCCAGACCGTGACGGTCAACATCAATGTGACCACCAGCGGCGCTTATGCCAGCATCGGTATCAGTTTTGATTCTTCCGTGCTGGAATTCGTCAGCGCCAGCGGCGGAAATGTGGCTCCCAGAAGCGGGTCCGGACGCTTTATCTTCGGCAGCGGCACCTCTTCCATTGGTTCCGCCTCCGGGTCAGTCACCTTCCGGGTGAAGGACAGCGCCATGCCCGGCACTTACAATGTGAGCGGTTATAAGGTGGAATGCTACGATACCTCGCTGAATGACTGTTCCTGCTCTGTGAGCGGCGGCAGCGTTGTGGTCACGGCGGAAGCACCTGATCCCACCTCTCCTGTCATCACCCCCGTCCCGGGTGAGCCCACTCCCAAGCCCACCCCCAAGCCGACCAGGAATCCTTATGATACGCCGACTTCCACTGACACTATGGGCACATATACCCTTGTCACCGTGAATGAAGATGACGAAGAGGTAACTTATGAGGTCGAAATCGTGGAATGGGGCCTGGTGCATACCAAGGTGCTGCTCGATGGCGTTGAGACTGAAGTGAACACGATGGATCTGGTCCTCAGCGACAAGGTGCCGGATGGCCATCAGCTGGCGATCATTTATGCTCCCAATAAGGGAAAGGCTGCTCTGCGCAAAGCGGAAAACACCGGAAGCAAACAGCTCGAGAGCTGCAATGCCGGTGTGATTGTGCCTGTGCTGGAGGAAGGCAAAAAGATGAGCCGCATCAACTATCTGGGCAAAATCGGCTACATCCTCAATACCAGCCTGCGCTTCTATTCTCCCTGCGAGGGCGAAGGAGAAGGCTTGATCGGCGGGAAGAATTCTTCTGATGCGAATATGCGTCTTAACAAGGATAACGGAAGCCTGAAGATCGCCAAGCTGCAGAGCGGCACGACCGTGTGTGTTGTGAAAGCCTGGAAAGAATGGTATGAGATCGATTATGCCGGTCTGCATGGTTTCGTTCCGAAAAAGCTTCTCGATATGATCGAGGAATGAGGCGGAAAGGGAATAAAGGAATCCTTCATATCAGTAAACGGTCTCCGGCGGGCTGGAAAGGCTGCCGGAGGTTTTTATTGCTGTCTTTCTGTTTTTTCAGTGTCATTTTCCTCTTTCATTCTGCTCATGAACGTTTCGTTGCACTTGACACAGTTCCCGTATGAGGGTATGATAAACTCTGATATTGTATACGGTTTTCTGTATGCATGGGGGAGGGATAACATGAGCCAGATGACGATGCAGACTGAGGATGATAACCGACCGATCCGGGATATAGCGTATGAGAACCTGAAACATGCCATTATTACCGGCAGCCTGCCGGCTGGGTCGCGCATCGTGGAAACTACCTATGCAAACAAGTTTCATATCAGCCGTACTCCCTTAAGGGAGGCACTTCGAAAGCTGGAACGGGACGGTCTGGTGGAATATGTGCTGCACCGGGGAGTCGTGGTGCGTGCATTCACGATCAGCGACATTGAGGAGATCTTCATGATCCGCAATGCAATGATGATGCTGATCCTGCCTTCTGTGGTGGAAAGGGTCACGGACGAGGATATTCTGGAACTGGAAAAGATCCTCAGAGAGATGGATGTGTACCAGGAAGCACAGGATCCGGAGCAGCTTGCGATCTACAATCGCCGTTTCCATGGCACGCTTGAGCATCTCAGCGACAAAATGCGTATCCTCAGGGTGATAGACAGCCAGGAGGAGTATATCAACCGTTTTTCAGCGGTGACCATTGCCAGCATCGTACGCAGGTCCAAAGCTCATGAGGAGCATCACAAAATGGTAGAGCTTCTCCGGGATCGGGATCTGGAAGGGCTTAAGCTGCTGATGCAGCATCATCTGGATGAAAGCAAGGAGACCTGCCTTGCGGCTGTCCGTGTGAATAATGAACGGAGGAAATGAAAATGAATGATATGTGGGATCTGAGCGTCCTTTACCGGGATTTTGAAGACGAAGCGATCAGGGAAGATCTGGATAGGCTTGACCGGATCCCTGAAAAACTGGAAAATGCGCTGAAGGAAGAACTTTCTGACCGGGAAAAGCTGGAAAAGCTGGCCGATATTATGGAAGAAGAGGCCGCTCTGAGCGAAAAGCTGGGCAGCTTTGCCAGCCTGACCCTTTCTGTGGAATCCGGCAACGGCCCTGCCCGGCAGCTGATGGATAAGCTGCAGCAGATGAGCGTGAATGTGAGCATGGCCGAGGCGGGCGCGGCTCGCTATGCTGCCGGTATCCCGGATCTGGAAAGCGTGATCGCATCCTCGGAAAAGCTTGAAAGCATAGGCTTTTTCCTCAGAAAGACCCGCGAACAGGCTTCCCATTTACCCGATGAACAGATCTACGGATGGCTGCTCCGCATGAGTCTGGACGGCGCTGAAGCCTTTTCCACCCTGCGGGATCAGCTGGATGCAACGCTGATGGTGGATCTGGATGGGAAGCAGTTCCCCCTGTCTGCGGTGAGAGCGATGGCTTATGACCCCGATCCTGCGGTGCGCAAGGCAGCCTATGAAGCAGAACTGGCGTCCTATAAGAAGATCGAGATCCCCATGGCTGCGTGCCTCAACGCGATCAAGGGCGAGGCGCTCACCATGATTGATGCGGAGCACTATGATACGGTGCTGGATAAGACCCTTTGTGACAGCAATATGGACAGGCAGACGCTGGATGCCATGTGGACTGCGATCCGCGAAGCGCTGCCTGATTTCAGACGCTACCTTCGTAAAAAGGGCGAGCTGCTGGGCCATCCGAACGGTCTGCCTTTCTATGACTTGTTTGCTCCGCTCAGTGCGGGAGAGGAAAAACCCCGCACCTATACCATCGAAGAAGCGCGGGAAAAGCTGATCACGGAGATGAGCAAGTTCAGCCCTGCGATGGGCGACTTTATTACCGAAGCCTTTGACAACCGCTGGATCGATATGTATCCCAGGGAGGGGAAAGGCGGCGGCGCATTTTGCTCCGGTCTGCACCAGCTGGATCAAAGCCGGGTGCTTACCAATTTCGCCGGTTCCTTCTCTGATGTGAGCACCATTGCCCATGAACTGGGACATGCCTGGCACAACCGCTGCATGAAGGGGCTTCCCTATGTGATGACGAATGCCCCGATGCCTTTGGCGGAAACCGCGTCCATTTTTAATGAAACGCTTCTTGCGCACGCGGCGATGAGCGAAGCGGGAAAGACGGAACGCTTCGCCCTGCTGGAAGGAAACCTGATGGAGACCTGTCAGTGCATGGTGGATATCTACAGCCGGTTCCTGTTTGAAAGCGAGGTCATTGAAAACCGCAAAAACTGCAATGCTTCGCCGGAGGATCTGTGCAGGATGATGCTGAAGGCTCAGGATGAAACCTATGGGGATGGGCTGGATCCTGAATGCCGTCATGCCTATATGTGGGCCTGCAAGTGCCATTATTACTTCGCGGGCCTCAGCTTCTACAATTTCCCTTATGCCTTTGGTCAGCTTTTCGGTGTGGGAATGTTCGCCCTTTATCAGAAGGAAGGCGCGTCCTTTGTGCCTCGTTATAATCAGCTGCTCCGCTCCTGCGGCTCCATGAATGTGAAGGAAGTTGCGTCTTCCGTGGGGATCGATGTGACTGACGTCGGTTTCTGGCGCGGTGCGCTCGATGTGTACCGGGAGCAGATCCGCGAATTTGTGCAGTTGGCTGATGAACTGAAGAAATAAGCCCTCATGCCCCCGGAAGGATGGATCGGGACAGATCATTTTGCTTAACAGGCCTTTCCTGAATGGGTTCAGGGCCTTCGGAGGAAAGAGAATGCTGAAAAAGATCCTGGCTACTGTGTTTGCTCTGGCACTGTTCCTGTGTGCGGGAACCGCGCTGGCGACCGAGGATGATGAAGAGATTTTCCTTGCGGATATCACGCCGCGTCCCACTGCGACCCTTGCGCCGGGGGTGACTCCGGTGCCTACCGCTACTCCCGAACCCACTCCGGCTCCTCAGTATCTGCCGGACGGGAGCCAGTACTTCGTGGTGACTGCCGTGGGCGATGTTACGATGGGAAAGAGTCTTGGCAAGACGCGTTTCAACTATTTCGGCAAGGAACTGAGTACCTCTCAGAAGGACGATCCCACATTCATTTTTGGCAATGTGCGGGATATCTTTGAAGAGGACGACCTCACGATCGCCAATTTTGAATGCGTTCTGCAGGAAGAAAGCGAATGCCGCATCCCCTCAAACAAGAGGGAAAACAGCTTCCTGTTCCTGGGTGAGCCGAGTTTTGTGACCGCGCTTACGGAAAACAGTGTGGAAGCCGTGGCGATGGAAAACAACCATATCATGGACTTTGGCGAGGCAGGCCAGCAATCCACAGCCCGGATCCTTTCCGAAAACGGAGTGATCTACAGCAATCACACCACGATGGGTTCCTTTGAGAAGAACGGGATCCGTGTGGCGATGTTTGCTCATCAGACACTCAACCAGCCCTTCACCAGTGAGGAACTGGCAGGAATGGTGCGGGAAGAGATCGCCGCAGTACGGGATCAGTATGACCTGATTATCGTCAGTTATCATTGGGGCAACGAAAAGGATTATGTGCCCGTGACCAAACAGGTGAATCTGGCCCGGGCGACCATTGACGCGGGAGCGGATCTGGTGCTGGGTCATCACAGCCACAGGATGAACCCCATTGAGGAGTATAACGGAAAATATATTGTGTATTCCCTGGGCAACGCGTCCTTTGCAGGCCATAACAAGCCGGCGGATATGTCCACTTTCGTGTTCCAGGCGCGATACCGGATCTTGAAGGGGGAAATCATCACGTCCTCCTTCCGGATCATTCCCTGCCGTATTTCCTCCCGTACCGATTATAACAACTTTATTCTTACCCCCTATGACAAACAGCAGAATATTGACAGCGTGCTCTCTGTGCTGAAGAAGAACGGGGAGAAGCTGAAATATGCGGTGAAGGATTATCCGCTGGAGTGGTGACGCATTCGGCGGTGAACAGGAGTTTTTGATGAACCTGAAAGCAAACCTGATGGATGCCGCGGCGATGGACCGGGCCCTTGTACGCATTGCCCATGAGATCCTGGAAAGCAACAGCGGCGCCGATATCTGTCTGATCGGGATCCGCCGCAGGGGGGTGCCTCTGGCGGAACGCATTGCGGACCACATTGAGAAGATCGAGGGAGTGCGTGTGCCGGTGGGGCAATTGGATATCAGCCTGTATCGTGATGATCTGACGCAGGTGAACGATATGCCTCTGGTAAGAAAAACACCGCGTACGTTTGATGTGGATGGAAAAAAACTGGTACTGGTGGATGATGTGCTCTACACCGGCCGTACGGTTCGCGCTGCCATTGACGCGATATTTGATCTGGGCCGTCCCAAACGCATCCAGCTGGCCATCCTAGTGGATCGGGGCCACCGGGAGCTGCCGATCCGGGCGGATTTTGTGGGAAAGAATATTCCTACCTCTCACAGTGAAATGGTGCGTGTGCTGGTAAACGGCATTGATGACCGCGCAGGTGTAGAGATCTGGGAGCTTTGAAACTGAAGGGGGCCGGATAGATGAACGCGAAGATCATGCTGCTGACATCGGAGGAGCGGGGAGACAGGCTTTGTTCCTATGCCGAAGAGTGCCTGCTCGGCATCGGGGGAGCCTTTGGCCACAGCTTTTCCCTGCTCAGGGAAAAACTGGGAGAAAAATCCATACAGGCATACGGCGCTTCTTTGACCAGGGAAACCGTGGATGCCTGCAGAAAATGCAGAGGCATTTTGCTGGGAAACGCTTCGGCTGAGGGAGCAGAGCTGCTTGCGGCCCAGCTGCGGCTGCCGCTTCAGGTGCGCTGCGAGCCGGGCTTTACCGGATTGGTGGAACGGGATCCTCTGATCTGCCGGGCGGTGTCGCTGGAACCGGAAATGCTGGAAAGAGCAGCGGAAAAAGCATTTGATCTGGCGCAAGCGGAGGGAAGAAAACTTCTTCATGCGCTGCCTTCCGGGAAAAATGCGGAAAATT
>JAZLIA010000129.1:0-4698 GCA_045617125.1 Clostridia bacterium
CATTCGCGTGGTCTCCGAGGTCCTGTCCTCCAACGGTTCCACCTCTCAGGCTTCCGTGTGCGGTTCCACCATGGCTCTGATGGATGCCGGCGTGCCCATCAAGGCCCCCGTCGCCGGTGTGGCCATGGGCCTCATCCAGGATACCGAGAGCGATAAGATCGCCGTTCTGACCGATATCCAGGGTCTGGAAGACTTCCTGGGCGATATGGACTTCAAGGTGGCCGGTACCATGAACGGTATCACCGCCATCCAGATGGATATCAAGATCAAGGGTATCAACCGTGACATCCTGTCCCGTGCTCTTTCCCAGGCTCTCAAGGGAAGGCTGCATATCCTGGGCCTGATGCTGGATACCATTCCTCAGCCCCGTCAGAACCTGAGCAAGTATGCTCCCAAGATCATCACCTTCATGATCAACCCCGAGAAGATCGGTGAGGTTATCGGCCCCCGCGGCAAGATGATCAACAAGATCGTTGAAGAAACCGGTGTTAAGATCGATATCGAAGATGACGGTCGCGTGTTCATTTCCACCGCCGATCAGGCTGCCGCCGATAAGGCCAAGAGCATGATCATGGGCATTGCCAAGGATATCGAAGTGGGTGATGTGTACACCGGCAAGGTGGTCCGCATCATGAACTTCGGCGCCTTTGTGGAACTGGTGAACGGCAAGGACGGCATGATCCACATTTCCAAGCTGGATACCAAGCGCGTGGAAAAGGTGGAAGATGTGGTGAAGATCGGTGATGAACTGGAAGTCAAGGTAAGCGAAATTGACAGCCAGGGCCGCATCAACCTGATCCGCAACGATATCACCTATGATAACGCTTCCTTCACCCGCGCCAATACCGGCAGCAACCGTCCTCCCCGTCGTGACGGCCGCAACTGATTGAGCGCAAATAAATGAATTCAGGAGAGAATGAGAGCAGGTCTTTCATTCTCTCTTTTCTTTTTGCCGTTCTTGTCGGGGAAAGACGCGCATGATATAATAGGGAACCGAAGCGGATCCGCCCCGGGGAAGGGATAAATCCGCGGGAAAGTACAAACTTATCGTTGTAATGAGGCACAGGCTGTTATGGCATTGATCACGGTATCCGAAATTGAAAAATCCTTCGAGCAGGACAGGGTCATTCTGCAGGGCATATCCTTTCAGGTGGACGCCGGAGAGCGCGTTGCCATTCTGGGGGATAACGGCACCGGCAAAACGACCTTGCTTCGCATACTGTGCGGAGAACTGCAGCCGGACAAGGGAAGTGTCTCTGTTGCGAAGGGTTCGCGAATCGGGTATGTGCGGCAAATCAATCATGAGGTCACAGACCGGCTGGTGGAGGATGTGCTGAAGGACGCCTACCGGGTTGCCATAGAAAAAGGAAAAGAACTGGAAAAACTGCATGACCGCATGGAGACGGTATCCGCCGCGAAATATGATGAAGTGCTGCGCTCTTTTGAGGCGGCCGGCGGATATGATTGGGAGGCGGAATACGCGAGGATCGCCAACGGATTGAATATTCCGTCCGAAATGCGCGCCCGCCGGTTTGATTCCCTGTCCGGCGGAGAGCAGACCCGTGTGAATCTGGCCCGCATGATCATGGAAAAAACGGATATCCTTTTGCTGGATGAGCCTACCAACCATCTGGATGTGGAAAGCATGGAGTGGCTGGAGGATTATCTTCTTCATTATAAGGGCACCGTGCTGGTGGTGAGCCATGACCGTTACTTTCTGGATACGGTGGCAGAACGGATCATCGAAATCCGGCACGGGAAAACCGATTTTTACAGCGGCAATTATTCCTATTATGTACAGGAAAAGGAACTGCGTTTCCAGCAGCAGCTGCTTCGATATAATCAGGAACAGGCCAAGGTGAAGCAACTGGAATTTCAGATCGCCCGGCTGAAGGCGTGGGGAAGCGTATACGACAACCCCGCGCTGCACAAAAAGGCGGCTGCCATGGAGAAACGCATCGAGCGGGTGCAGCAGACGGACAAGCCGGTTAAGGAAAGCAGGATGCAGGCGGGCTTTTCATCCGAAGCCTTCCGCGCGGACCGGGTGCTGACCGCGGAGCATCTGAGCAAATCCTTTGACGGACGGAGTATCATCCGCGATTTTTCGGCATTCATCCGGGGCGGCGGTGAAAGAGTGGCGCTGATCGGCCCCAACGGGGTGGGAAAAAGCACACTGTTGAAAATGCTGCTGGGGATCCTGCCGCCGGATGAAGGAACGGTGAAAACAGGGCCTTCCGTCCGGTGCGCCTATCTGCCTCAGCAGGTAGTATTTGAGCATCCGGAGCGGACTCTTTACGATACCATGCTGTATGAGACTGGCTGTTCACCCCAGGAAGCACGGGACAGGCTGGGTGCTTTCCGGTTTACGGGGGAAGACCAGTTCAAAACGGTGTCTCAGCTTTCAGGCGGTGAAAGAAGCCGGCTGCGTCTGTGCATCTTGATGATGAGCAGGGTCAACTTTCTTGTGCTGGACGAACCTACCAATCATCTGGACCTGGCTTCCCGTGAATGGATCGAGGAGGCAGTAGATGCCTTTGAGGGCACACTATTGTTTGTATCCCATGACCGCTATTTTACCCGGCGCTTCGCCAATCACATCTGGGAATTGGGGAGCGGGTTTACGGATTATCCTGATTGTGACTGGGACAGGTACCGTCGGATCAAGGCATTGAAAAAACAAGCCGAAGAAAAAGAAAGAGCGGAAATCAGGGAAAAAGCCGCCGCGGACCGGCAAAAAGAAAAGGGGAAAACAGCGGAGAAGGGTCCTTCTTCGGGGCGCAATCCTGCTCAGGAGAGAAAACTGAAGGCGCTTGAAAAGGAAATCGAAAAGCAGGAAGCTTTATTGGCGGCTTTTGATGAAAAAATGGAAGAAGCCGCCAGCGATTATATCCTTTTGCAGCAGCTCAGCAGCGAAAAAGAGGAATTGCAGGCACAAATCGACGAAATGTACCTGAAGTGGGAAGAATTGTCCATGTAATCGGGACAGAACGGTGAAGTATAATCAGAACGCTGAAAAAAGATTTTCGATGTGCTTTCGATGATTTTTAAAATTTTGTTCCCGCGAAGTATTGATCACGGGAAAGAGGAATAGAAGGTGTTTGAAATGAGCGAAATGAATACCGAGCTTTCCGAACGGAGGAGCCGGAATGCCGGGCGGCTTCTGCTGGTGGGGGCCGCGCTGCTGTGGGGCCTGGCCGGCGTGTGCGTCAAATCCGTAACATGGAACAGCATGAGCCAGATCGCCGCCCGGAGTGTGCTGTCTTTTCTGGTGCTGGCAGCATTCAAACGCAGCTTTGCGATTCGCTTTACAAAGAAAAATATCTGGGGTGCCCTGATGATGAGCGCTACAGGCATCCTGTACCTTACAGCCATCAAACTCACCAGCGCGGGAACCGCCATTGTGCTCCAGTATATCGCGCCCATCCTGGTGTTCCTGTTCAATGTGATTTTTCATCATCGCAAACCGAAATGGTTCGATATTCTGATCATCACAGCGGTCTTTGGGGGCATTGTGCTGTCCTTTTCCGATCAGCTGGACGCGAAGGCTATGCTCGGAAACGTGCTTGGTTTGCTTTCCGGATTCACTTTCGCGGCGCAGATCCAGATCATGAGCGGGCAGGATAACGACAGCGATGATTCCCTGATGCTTTCCTGCATCATCAGTTTTGTCATAGCGCTTCCATTTGTGTTCTTTGACGGAGGTCTTGTTTTCTCGACCGCCAATATCATATGGGTATTGATCCTGGGTATTTTCCAGTATGGCCTGGCCAATGTCCTGTTCGGAAAAGGGATCAAGCGGGTGAGTGCGGTGGAAGGTTCGCTGATCCTGACGCTGGAGCCGGTTTTCAATCCCATCCCCGTGGCGCTTTTCTGTGGGGAGATGATGGCACCCGCGCGATCATCGGCGCGGTGATCGTGATCCTGGGCGTTTTGGCCTATTCGCTGGTTCATCATTCCGACAGCGGGGAAACCAATGGGTGAGGACGATGCCGATTCCTCGGGTGATCAAAGCCCTGTTTTTTGATACACTTTCCTTTTGTAAACCGCCCCGAAGCTTTGCTCTTTGCAAAACGGGGCGGATTTTTGCTTTAAAATATGCATTTCAGATATCGGACTTTGGCAGATCAAACCGCAAATTGCCCTTCCGGAACGCGATTTTGATGGATCCGGTTCCGAATGAATGCCCAATAATACGAACAAAAGAGAAGTATTTTTGCCGGAAAACGTGCCATATACGAACGATAAACAACAATCGATGATATATTGTTCATAAAAGCAAAAAATCACAAAAAAAGTTGAAAAAAAGTGAAAAAAGGTGTTGACAATGGTGGGGAGGAAGTAGTATTATAGTCAAGCGCTCGCGAGAGAGGGCGCGGACAGGACCTTGAAAACGATACAGAGAAGAGAAGAAGAACGACAGTTAATTCTGAGAATGAGTTTTAATTTGGGGCTGGTTGAGACCAGTAAACCAAATTATAGGATTAAACACAAGAGTTTGATCCTGGCTCAGGACGAACGCTGGCGGCGTGCTTAACACATGCAAGTCGAACGGAGTTATATTGAAAGCTTGCTTTTGAGATAACTTAGTGGCGGACGGGTGAGTAACGCGTGAGTAATCTGTCTCACACAGGGGAATAACGCACCGAAAGGTGTGCTAATACCGCATGAGACCACAGAGGGGCATCCCTTAGGGGTCAA